>CAZMKH010000029.1:0-10436 GCA_964566455.1 uncultured Campylobacteraceae bacterium
CCTGAAGGTATAAAAGCGATAAATGACAAATATCCCGATATTAAAATATATGCTGCAGCACTTGATGAAAAATTAAATGATAAAGGCTACATTGTTCCCGGCCTTGGAGATGCAGGGGACAGGATATTTGGTACCGAGGATAATGAAAACCTATAAAACAAAAGGAAAATAATGAATGAAACATTAGAGCAGATGGATAAAGAGTATGTATTGCATACATACAAACGTAATTATATAAACTTTGTTTCAGGTAAAAATGCTACTTTGTTTGATGAAGAGGGAAATGACTATATTGATTTTACAAGTGGTATAGGAGTTGCAAGTGTAGGTCACGGCAATAAAAATCTTGCAAACAGTTTATGCGAACAGTCAAAAAAAATTATACATATATCCAATCTATTTCTTATAGAACCTCAGGCAAAACTTGCAAAAAAATTGGTAGAGCTAAGTGGTTATGATATGAGAGTTTTTTTTGCAAACAGTGGGGCTGAAGCAAATGAGGGTGCCATAAAGATAGCAAGAAAGTATGGAGAAGTTGACGGTGAGCCGAAAAGATACAAGATAATAACTCTAAAAAACTCTTTTCATGGGCGAACGATAACTTCACTAAAGGCTACCGGACAAGAGAAGATGCATAACTTTTTCGGACCGTTTCCGGATGGCTTTGTGTATGCCAATGATATGGATGAAATATTAAAGCTTTGCGACGAGAAAACCATTGCGGTAATGATAGAGCTTATTCAAGGAGAGGGTGGAGTAGAGCCTCAAAACAAAGATAAAGTGAAAACTCTTGAAAAGGAGCTAAAAAAAAGAGATATTCTTTTGATAGTCGATGAAGTTCAAACCGGAATATACAGAACAGGAGAGCTTTTTGCATCCAATCTTTATGAAATAGAGCCGGATATAATTACAGTAGCAAAAGGTTTGGGCGGAGGAGTGCCTGTGGGTGCTGTAATGACTAAACTAAAAGATATATTTTCATATGGAGACCATGGGAGTACATTTGGAGGAAACTATCTATCTTGCAGTGCCGGAAATATAGTATTGGATATTCTCGAATCCGAAAAAAGCAGTGGTATGCTTGATGAAACAATGCTCTATTTCAGTGAAAAATTGAAAAAAATTGCAAATGATTACAAGGATATAGTAAGTGAGTCGGTCGGACTTGGTTTAATGAGAGGCTTAAGAATAAATGGTGAAGAAACTCTTGCTAACATCATAGTTGAAGCAGCAAAAAAAAGAGTTTTGGTCTTGAAGGCAGGTAGAAATACTTTGAGATTTTTGCCGCCTCTTACTATATCCAAGGATGAAATAGATATAGGCTTTGAAAGGATGGAAAGTGTTTTTAAGAGTATTGTGTAGTCTTGTTTTAATTTTTTCGGTAGTGAGTGCCAATGATATTTTATCAAAAACTCAAAAAAATATACTAAAAAATGAAAAAAAACAAAATGAAAAAAGTAGTGATATACTTGAGTTTGACTGGATAAATCCGTTAAATCTCTCTTATACCCATACAAAAAGTGATCTGACTTCACCTTCACAAACAACTGATATGCTTACTTTTTCTCTGAACCAGCCAATTTTTAGGAGTGGAGGGATTTACTATGCTATACAATATGCAAAAGCCAACAGAGAGTTTTTGAAGCTTAGCACCTCTTTGAAAGAAAAATCACTTTTAAAAACAGCTTTTACAACACTTTTGAGTCTTAAAAATATAGATTTGCAGATAAAAAAACAAAAACTGCTGATAGAAAATGCCAAAATTGATATCACAAGAAAAAAAGAGCAGTACTTAAGCGGAGTTTTGGACAGCAGCTTTTTGAATAATGCCATTATCAATAAAAACAGGCTGGAAATTGCACTTTTGGATATGAAAAGCACTAAAGCAGACTTACTGAAAAATTTTCATACTCTCAGTTCTCTCAATTATAAAAGTATAAATCCACCTCATTTAAAAATGGTAAATATAGATAGTTTTATCAAAAAAAATATAGTGCTTAAAAATTCAAGAGCAAATATAAAACAGCTTGATTATCTTAAAAAGATGACTATATCAAACTACTTTCCCGTCATCTCTCTTTTTGCAAACTATAATATCAACAGAACAGACTATATAACAACTAAAAAAGATAGCTACAAACGCTATGGAATTTCTGTCTCAATGCCTTTATACGATATAAACAGAGGAAAAAATATCGAGCTTCAAAAATTAAAATATTTAAAGTCAAAACTTGAGTTTATAGATAAGATAAACAGTGAAAAAGAGCTTTATAAATCCATTGTAAAAAAGATAGAGTTTTACAAAAAAAAGATAGAATTGGTCAAAGAAGAAGAAAAACTCTACTCTTCACTTTTAAAAACTACAAAAGATCTTTACAGTGCCGGAGAAAAGACTTTGTATGATGTAAAAACTATGCAAAACTCATTACAAAGTACAAGGCTTGATAAAATAATATATAAAAATAACTTAGACAAAGAACTTTTTGAGCTTTATGAGCATGAGGAGAAATAGTGAAATTTTCTTCATATATGCAAGAGTGGCTTTATGGTGAAAATGGGTATTACTCAAGCTTTAAAGAGATAGGGAAAGAGGGCGATTTTTATACGGCTGTGAGTGCATCACCCTTTTTTGGCGGAGCAATTGCCAAGAGGATTATGAATGTCATTGAAGATGGATTTTTGCCTGAGGATTGCACTGTTTTGGAGATAGGGGCACACCAGGGATACCTTTTAGCTGATATTATTCAATTTATATATACTCTAAAGCCGCAACTTTTAAAAAGTTTAAATTTTGCCATATATGAGCCCCAAAAAAATATACTTTCCATGCAAAAAGAGTACATGAGCAAATCTTTTGGAAGTTCAGTAAAAATCAACTATTTTTCAAACTTTAGTGAGTTAAATTTGAAAAATGCTTTTATCATTTCCAATGAAATTTTTGATGCTTTCAAGTGTGAAGTAGTAAAAGATGACAAGATGCTCTATCATGAGAATGATAAATTTTATTTTGATGAAATGAGTGATGAAATAAAGCAAAAAGCAGTTAGTTATGGTATAAAAAGAGGTGAAATAGCACTCGGATATGACGAGTTTGCAAACAACTTGTCAAAATGTATCCAAAGATTTGAGTTTGTCGGTTTTGATTACGGTGAAAAAGAGCATCGAGGAGAGTATTCACTAAGAGTTTATCATAAACATAAAGTTTATCCATTTTTTTCTCTAACAGATTTTGCAAAAGATAAAAGCATTGAAGAAGAAGATATAGATATAAAAAGTTTATATAAAAAGAGCGACATAACTTATGATGTTTTTTTTGACCAGCTTATAGATGAGTTTGAAGAAAACGGAATAGGATTTCAAAGATATATGACTCAGATGAAGGCAATGGTTGAGTTTGGCATACTGGAGCTTTTTGAGATTTTGAAAAGCCATAGCGATGAAGCAATCTATCTAAAAGAGTTAAACAAGGCAAAAGTCTTGATAGACCCGTCATTTATGGGTGAAAGATTTAAATGTGTAATTTTTAGAAAAATTGACTAATTTACTCCTGCAGCTGCTACAAATGCAACAAAATATGAAATTATAGCAGTGAGTGCCAAAATACTTAAAATCACTCCAAGCCATATGGCCCAATTGTTATAGCCACCGAGTTGTTGCATGGTTTTTATTCGTTCATTTTCATCTTCAATTTTACTTTCAATTTCTGCTTTTAAATTTTTATATTTTAGATAAACAAAGTAAACACTAAAACCGCCCTGTAAAATCCATATCAAAATACCGCCCAATGGCACTATGGATGAAACCAAATTTGCCAGAAAAAATATAAGAGCCCCAAGATAAGCTTTTCTGTAAAGCAAATAAAAAATACCACCGCCAAAAGCCCACCAGCTCCATACCCATGCAACTCTGTCTATTCCGTTTACATTGAATTTACTAAATGCATCGATATACCACTTGGTTTTTTCAGGCTTTTGTATAAAAGCCTCTATCATTTTTTTATCATATTCGTTCACTTTTGCTCCTCAATGAGAAAGGATGTCTTGTTTGTCAGCTTCTATAAAAGCAACCGCTATTGCATACTCTTTTTCATGTGTAATTGATAAAGAAAGGTTGTTGATATTGTATCTTTTTATGATTTTTTCCGGAAGTGTAAAATATGGAGCATTATCCTTTGTTTTATGTAAAACTATATCATGAAAGCCAAGCTCTTTTCCTATGCCACACCCCAATGCCTTTGATACAGCCTCTTTGGCTGCATAAAATCCACTGAGCGTCTCAACTCTTTGTTTTGACAACTCTATCTCGTCAGGGTTGAGATATCTTAAAAGCGCTTTTTTGCCAAATTTCTTATAAAATTTTTCAAATCTTTCAATATTTACTAAATCAACACCTACCATATGTTACTGTACAACAAACTCTGTGAAAAATATATTTTTTATATGTCCGTCAGCAAGCACGGCATTTATTCTGTCGACTAGTTCATCTTTGAGTTTTTCTTTACCTCTGTTTGTACTTACCTCCTGGAAAGTTTTTGAAGAGAGTGTTCGTATGACTATATCTCTTATGAGTGGTTTTTTCTTATCAAGTTCAGCAGTCAATTCAGGACCGCTAAGCTCAAGGTCCATTTTGGTTTTCAAAAATTTTGTGCCGCCTTCACTGAGCAAGTTTACTATAAATTGATCAAGCGGATAAATAGGACCTATTTCAACAAGATCGGAACTTCTGGCCATATTTGACTTTTTCATTTGTACTTGTGGCTGTTGAGGCTGCTGTGACATATTTGGCTGTTTTGTATCACCGTTATCACTGAGTAAAAAATATGCTGCCAATCCACCGCCAACCAAAATGAGTACTAAAAGTACTATGATAATAATAAGTACAAGATTTGAGCCGGATTTTTTTTCTTTGGTTTCTTCTTTTTTTTCTTCGTCAGCCATTATAATTCCTTTGGTTTGATTGGTTGTATACTATATCGTATATTTTGGAAAATATTTTATGTTAAAATATAAGATCAATCCATTGAGCAGTGACCGATATCCAAATCTTTTATTATTTTTTCAAAAAATTCACCCGATTCTTTATCATAATCATCATGAAATTCGATGATATATATTCCTTCGTTTTTATTATTATTGTCATGCTCTATCATAATATCCGGAGATACTTCAAACTCTTTTATGGCATTTACAACAGCTTTGTTTATCTGTGAACTTTGATCTTTATTGAAAAACTTGATTTCGAGCATTGCATATCTCTCTTCCATTTCGTGGTAAGCTTCTATGCATGCTTTTGTCTTACTCATTTTCAGCCTTTGTGTATTTGTTTTGCTATGAAAAATTATATCTAATTAAAATAAATTAATTATAAAATTAGCTACCGATTTTAAGATACTTACATCCAGTCTATAAGCCTGGATACCTCTTTTACTTCATAACATTTTATGGATTTGATTTGTTGAAGCGGTTTTGAAGGAACTATGGCTTTTGTAAACTTTTGCATAGCAGCCTCTTTTAGTCTTAAGTCCAGGTTAAATATCTCTCTTACATTGCCTATAAGAGTTATTTCCCCTAAAAAAACAGTATCTTTGCTCAGCGGTCTGTTTCTAAAGCTACTTATGATTGCTGCGATGATAGCTATATCACATGCTGTTTCGTTTATCTTTATACCGCCTGCTATATTTATAAATACATCATAATTATTTAGCGGAAGCTCCAGCTTTTTTTCCAGAAGAGCCAAAAGCATATTGAGCCTGTTTAGTTCAAACCCCGTAGCACTTCTTTTTGGGTTTGGAAAGTTGCTTTCACTTACAAGTGCCTGTACTTCAAGTATAATAGGTCTTGTCCCCTCCATGGCTACCGTGATGGCTGAGCCTGGTTGAGACTCCTCTTTTGAAAAGAATTTTTTTGATATGTCATCTGCGCTGACCAGTCCTTTTTGGCTCATTTCAAAGATACCTACTTCACTGGTTGAGCCAAAACGGTTTTTGATACTTCTTAAAAGCCTTAGCTCCTTTGAGGCATCCCCCTCAAAATAAAGCACCGTATCTACCATATGTTCAAGTATTCTTGGGCCTGCAATGGAGCCCTCTTTTGTGATGTGTCCAATGATAAATACGGCCGTATTGTTCTCTTTCCCCCATCTCATCAGTTCAAATGTTATCTCTCTTACCTGCGAGATGCTTCCGGGGGCAGCAGTGAGTTTGCTTGTATATATGGTTTGAATGGAGTCAACTATAAGTATATCATAGCTTTTGCTTTGCAACTCTACAAAAATGCTTTCAAGTTCTATTTCTGTTAAAAGATAGATATTTTCATGGTTTACTTCAAGTCTGTTTGCTCTTAGTTTTATCTGTGACTTTGACTCTTCGCCACTTACATAAAGTACTTTTTTCTCTTTTTTTGCAAGATTTCCGGCTATTTTTAAAAGGAGGGTTGATTTGCCTACCCCCGGACTCCCGCCTATAAGCACAAGGCTGCCGGGTACTATTCCACCACCTAAAACCAGATCTAACTCTTTGGAGTTTGATGAGTATCTTTGTATGGTTTCTTCTTTGATGTCTGTCAAGGGGAGTGCCGATTCGCTTTGTTTTGTATTTGAAGAAGTTTGTTTTAGGATTTCTATCTGGGTTTTATTCAGCTCTACTATCTGCTCCCATGCGCCACAGTTTGGACATTTACCCATCCATTTTGATGTTTGGTATCCACATGCCTGACATTCAAAAAGAGACCTTGATTTAGCCATGATTCTCGCTTACAAAGAACGCATCAAGCAAAGAGTCTACGAAAGTAACTGCATCAAAAGCAACAAGGTCATCCTCTTTTTCACCTGTCCCGATGTATAGTATAGGCAGTTTAAGTTCGCTTGCAATGCTAAAAAGTGCTCCGCCTTTTGCAGTTCCGTCAAGCTTTGTTATGATGATGGCATCAATGCCTACTATCTCCTTGAAAGCTTTTGCCTGATTGATGGCAGAGTTTCCCTGGGTTCCGTCAAGTACCAGTATCTTTCTATGGGGTGTTCCCTCTTTGGCTTTATCACAAATTCTTACAATCTTTTTTATCTCGTTGGATAGGTTGGTTTGGTTATGAAGTCTGCCGGCAGTATCTATTAAAACATTATCATACCCTTTGGCGACAGCTGATTTTATAGTATCAAATGCAACTGCTGAAGGGTCATGACCCTGTTTTGTGGCAACTATGGGAATACCCAGTTTTTCAGCCCATCTTTTAAGCTGTTCTACCGCGGCGGCTCTAAAAGTATCGCTGGCGCCCAGGATGACTTTCTTGCCCTCTTTTTTGTATAGATTCGCCAATTTTGCGATAGTGGTTGTTTTTCCTGCACCGTTAACACCAAGCACCAACTCTACAAACGGCTTTTCATCTTTTTTCTCTTTATTGTCAATTTCTAAAAAATATGAAAGAAGAACTCTCTTTAAATCCTCTCTTTTTACACTGTCTCCTGCCGGTAGATAAAGTAGAATTTCTTCGACTGTTTCATAAGTAACATCCGCTTCAAGTAAAATATCCTCAAGTTCATCTCTGGATACTTTATCTTTTTTTTTGGGAGATACGATTTTTATGGCATCAGTAGTTTTTTTAAGTGATTTTTTTAAAAAATTTATCATTGTTTGATCGCTTTTTTTATATCTGAGTCTATCATTTCTTCAGGTATGATTCCGATATAGTGAGTGATGACTTTGCCGTCTTTGTCATACAGTATCATAAACGGTATGCTTTGAATCCCTCCTAAAAGATTTGAGAGTTTAAAATTATTTATATCATTTGTTACTGTATAATTGATATGATTGTAATCTATAAAACTTTTTATTTCACTGTCAGGCTTATCATCCTCTAGCAACACCGATATGATTTTGAATTTATCTTTATATTTATCCTGTAGATTTATCAGATGAGGAATTTCGGCTTTGCATGGAGGACACCATGTAGCAAAAAAGTTCAATAAAATTATTTTACCGCTATTGTTTTTTAGTCTAAGGGCATTTTTTTCTTTTGTAAAAACTATATCTTCGCCGTTTACAGCATGCAATTTTACACTCGTAGAGACAGGTTTTTGTTTTAAAGTTTTAGTTTGTGGCGCAACTGTTTTTGAAGTTTGAGTCTCATTTTTTTCTTTGTTGCCGCAACCGGATAGTGCTATGGTGATAAAAAACAGAAAGATAAGATATAAAGATTTCATATGATTATGTGCCTTAATGTAAAATAATTTTTGGTATTATACCAATATAATATAAAACTACACAAAAGGTCTGACATTATGTTGACAGATAAAGCAATTTTTAGAAAAAAATGCAAAAAAAGACTTCAAAAAAGCTCACAAATTTCAAAATATTATAAAGATAAAATGATAGAAAAACATTTAGAACAAATCATCAATCTCTACAATCCAAAAAATATTTTGGTTTATCTACCTTTTGGTTTTGAGCCCAAAATAGTAACATTGATAAATAATTTAAGAAAAAAATATAACATATTTGTGCCATTTATGGAAGGTGTCAGTTTTAAAATTGTAAAATATAGATTGCCATTATTTGAGAAAAGATTTTCTATAAAAGAGCCGAGCAACTCATTTTTTAAATTTGTTAGAGTTGATTTGGCAATAGTTCCTGTCTTGGGAGTTGGCAGAAACTATAAAAGAGTAGGTTTTGGCAAAGGTATGTATGATAGGTTTTTTGCAACTCTTGAATGCAAACCGATAACTGTTTTTGTGCAGATTGATAAATGTTTTGATAAAAATGTAACTACTGATAAATATGACATACAATCTGATTTTTATATAACTCCTAAAAAAATTTATATCACAAGGGGAACAAGATATGATAGTAGAGATATCCATCGCTGCGGCAAGTATCATAGTAGGAGGAGTTTTAGGAGCATTAGTTCAAAAAAAACTGGAATCTTCAAAATTTGAAGTTTATGAAGCGGGAGCAAGAGCAAAAGCAAAAGCGATAGAGCATGAAGCGGAGATAATCCTTAGAAATGCCAACATCAAAGCTAAAGATTTGGAGCTAGAAGCAAAAAACAAGTTTGAAGAGCAGGCAAGAGAGCTAAAAAAAGAGTATGAGCAAAAAATGGCTCAGCTTGAGAAAAAAGATGAAGCTTTGAACGAGCTTTTTAAAGATGAGCTGAAAAGTATCACAAAAGAGAAAGACGAGATAAAATCTATCAAAAAAGAGGCTGAAGCAAAAGCAAAAGAAGCCGAAGAGTTAAAAAGTGAGTACAAAAAGAAACTAAATGAAGCTTTGCAGGTTCTTGAAAGATCAGCGGGTCTGACCGAAAATGAAGCAAGAGATATAGTTCTTAAAAAAGTTGAAGAAAACTCCAGAGCTGATATAGCCCACATAGTAAGAAAGTATGAAGAACAAGCCAAACAAGAGGCCAAAAAGAAAGCAAACTTTATCTTGGCTCAGGCTACTACAAGATATGCGGGTGATTATGCAGCTGAGAGACTTATAAATGTGGTAAATCTTCCAAATGATGATCTAAAAGGCAGAATCATAGGAAAAGAGGGTAGAAATATCAAAACTCTTGAGATGCTTTTGGGAGTCGATGTTATCATAGATGATACTCCGGGAGCCATCATACTCAGCAGTTTTAATCTTTACAGGCGTGCCATAGCGACCAAAGTTATAGAGCTTTTGGTAGAAGACGGAAGAATTCAGCCTGCAAGAATAGAGGATATCTATGAAAAAGTAAAAGCCGAATTTGATCAAAACCTTCTTGAAGAGGGACAAAATATAGTAGTTGATATGGGACTTACAAAAATTCATCCTGAAATTGTTAAGCTCATCGGTAGGCTCAAATTCCGTGCAAGTTACGGTCAAAATGCACTTGGTCACTCATTGGAAGTAGCTCACTTGGCAGGTATTATAGCTGCTGAGCTTGGCGGAGATGAGCAACTTGCAAAAAGAGCGGGACTGTTGCATGATATAGGAAAGGCTTTGACACATGATTTTGCCGGAAGCCATGTGGACTTGGGAGCTGATCTTTGCAAAAGATACAAAGAGCATCCGGTGGTTATCAATGCCATATATGCCCACCACGGACATGAAGAGCCTACAAGTGTAGAATCAGCAGCAGTTTGTGCAGCGGATACCCTAAGTGCCGCAAGACCGGGAGCAAGAAGAGAAGTTTTGGAAGCATTCTTGAAAAGAGTTCAGGAGATTGAAGAGATAGCAACTTCAAAAGAGGGTATAAAACAGGCTTATGCCATAAATGCAGGAAGAGAAGTAAGAGTCATCGCCAATGCAAAACTTGTAAATGATGATGAAGCCGTACTCATTTCAAAAGAGATAGCAAAAGAGATAGAAGAAAAAGTGCAATATCCCGGTGAAATAAAAGTAAATGTCATAAGAGAATTAAGAGCCGTAGGATATGCAAGATAAAGTATGGATAGTTTCTCATTTGATATATTTGAAAATT
>CAZMKH010000030.1:0-10374 GCA_964566455.1 uncultured Campylobacteraceae bacterium
ATGTGGCTCTCAGTTTTGCTATCAGGATAAAAGGGAGTGCATTTTTGCATAAACTTTTACCTCCTATAGTTGTTGGGCCTGTTATCATGACTATAGGACTTATATTGGCTCCGGTTGCAGTTCACATGGCAAGTGGTCAAACAGGAGATGGAAAAATGCAGCTTGTTCCTTTTGATACTGCTATCATCATTTCAATGATATCTCTTATTGCTACAATTTTAGCTACACTTTTAGGTAAAGGTATCATCAGACTACTTCCTATACTTATAGGGATAATTGTCGGATATATCACTGCTTTACTCTTTGGCATAGTTGATTTTACACCGCTCTCTAAAGCTCCTGTTTTTGCAGTGCCAAACTTTGTATTTCCTGAACTTAACTGGGAAGCTATCATCTATATCCTGCCTATTGCAATAGCTCCGGCAGTGGAACATGTAGGAGATATTTTAGCTATTTCAAACGTAACAAAAGAAGATTATCTTAAAAATCCTGGACTTGAAAATACACTTTTGGGTGATGGTCTAGCCACTAGTGCCGCATCACTTTTGGGTGGTCCTCCAAATACCACTTACTCTGAAGTAACTGGTGCGGTAACAGTAACAAAAGCTTTCAATCCTGCCATCATGACATGGGCTGCTATATTTGCTATCATATTGGCATTTTTTGGAAAATTGGGTGGTTTTTTACAAACCATTCCTGTTCCTGTAATGGGCGGTATTCTTTTACTTCTTTTTGGCATCATCGCTTCAGTAGGCATGGCAACTTTGGCAAATGCAAAAACAGATTTAAGCTGTCCTAGAAACATGATCATACTTTCACTGATACTTGTATTTGCCATCGGTGGAATGAGTTTCAATTTTGGTGGCGTAGGTTTCAGCGGTATAGGCCTTGGTGCAATAGTAGGTATCATTTTAAACCTCATCCTTCCTCAGCCTAGAAAGGATGAAAGCATCAGCGAAGAGTTTTTGGATATTTAAACTTTATGAGCGGGATTGGAGGGATTGCTCTTTTTTTTGTTTTTGGGATTTTTTTAAGATTTTTTGATTTAAGAAAAATCCATTTGGCCAAACTTTTAAATATGGCCATTATATATGTATCTCTTCCCGCTTTGATACTCTATAAAATTCCTTCCATCAGGGTATCATCTGATACCCTGTCGGTTTTGGCAATGCCATGGATACTGGCTCTTATACTCCCTGCTATTGTTATACTTTTTTCAAAAAAATTTAATCTTTCAAAAAAAGAGACCGGTAGCTTGCTTTTGGTTTCGGTTTTGGGCAATACCTCTTTTTTGGGAGTTCCACTTATAGGTATGTTCTATGGAGAAACATATGTTCCGTATGCACTCATTTATGACCAGCTTGGCTCATTTTTGATACTATCAACTTATGGCTCGATTGTGGTTTCCATATATTCTGCAACAGGAAGTTTTGATATAAGAATTATTGTAAAAAAAATCCTTCTTTTTCCTCCGTTTCTTGCTCTAGTAGTAGCATTTTTCTTGCAAAACAGTGATATGGATAAAATTTTTGAGTGGATATTAAAGCCGCTTAGCTTGACTTTGGTACCGTTTGCTTTGATGAGCGTGGGATATCAGTTAAGATTTCAGGTACCCAAAGATGAAAGAAAAGCCCTTGTGATAGCAATAATCATAAAAACCGTCATATCTCCTCTTTTTGCACTTTTGATAAGTTTGCTCTTTTTCAATTTTGATACCATTACCAAAGTAGCAATACTTGAAGCCGGTATGGGACCTATGATAACTGCAGGCATCATGGCAAATCTGGGAGGTTTAAAACCAAGACTTACCAATGCCATAGTCGGATACGGAATACTTTTTTCTTTTATTACACTCCCGTTGTTTTATACAGTTTTATCAGATTTTTAACTTATATACTTTTACCAAAGGAGAAAGTATAACAGGTTTAAAATATTTTTTATCATAATTTTGCAATACGAAAAGTTGTATATATAAAGAGTTGTAAACGGTGTCATCAAGTACCAAAAATCTTCTGTAATTACTCATATAGATAACATTTATATTTGAATTTGGGTCAACATTTTGAACCTTAACTCTCAGCCTTCCTTTTTTATCATATATTGTTTCAACAAACCTGTGAAGCCTTACCATCTTGTCCCCGATGATAACTTTGCCCTCTTTCAAAAGCAGCTTGACACCTGATCCTAGATCTATAAGATCCTTATTTTTGGTAAATCTGGAACTTTGAAATAAAAAATGCC
The DNA here is from genome assembly GCA_964566455.1 of uncultured Campylobacteraceae bacterium. GTDB lineage: Bacteria > Campylobacterota > Campylobacteria > Campylobacterales > JALSKU01 > JALSKU01. The sequence goes on from CAZMKH010000030.1 coordinate 2,242, forward strand.
CTCTTCTCTTCAGTCCACTCATAAGGTCAAGATTGGAAAATAGCTCAATTGTTGGATAAATATTTAGCATCCTAAACGGAAGATATATATAAACATCTCTTGTTTTCTTAGGCAGTTTTATATCAGTGCCGAGAAGAGTTAAAAAATCATTTGTATTTTTCAAGCCATAATCTTTGGTCATCTCTTCAATATTTGAAAAAAGTTTTCTTTTTTTATCAACCGATTTATTTTTATCCTCATCTTGGATTTTATAATTTTTTTCTGTATATTCTACATCCAATCTTGCCATTTTTGCCGCAACATCCTGTGGGTGGGTCAATATATAGCTAACCGGAAAATTTACATCACCTCTGTGTTTTCCTCCATCAGCCAGAGTTTTTACATCGGCATAATATCTTATAGGGTATCCATAATCCCACCACGCAACTACATAATCCTCTCTTTTTGCAATCTTGTGAAGTTTTTGAAGGACTGCAACTTCGGACGAATTAAAAACAGTAGGTACTTTATAATTTATGATATGGATGATATTTGGATACAAAACTGCTGATGTAGCAAGTAGCAGAAAAAGATATCTAACTTTTATATCTTTTATATATTTACCTATTTCAACAATAAGATATGCAATACCGAAAGCCATTACAGGAACTGCGTATATAGTAAACCTTAGGCCTCCTACATATGCCAAAAATCCAAGACCCAGCATGGGAAGAGCAAAAAGAAAAACTCTGTGTTTGTAGCAGAGCCAAATGTAGCCCAAAAGTGAAATAAAAAATGTTATTACACTTCCGCTTATCCTGTCAGCAAATATATTAAATGGTATCTTTCCGGCTTCCCTTACAGTTTGCATAACAGTAAAAAAATGAAGGCCCAACCCTTTGGACTCTTTTGAGACAGCTGTTTTAAAAACATAACCTTTTAACTGACCCCATACAGGAGAAAATCCACCGCTAGCAAAAAAACCTGCAATGGCTGCAAAAAAGATATAAAATATATATTTGTCATATTTTTTATCTTTAAAAGCCAGATACAGCACCAGTACAAGAGGAAATCTCAAATATATACTTGTCATCATCATAGCAACAAGCATAACAGTTAAAAATTTATATAAATATATATTTTTTCTGTCAAATATAAGTATATAAAGAAGTATCAATCCAAAAAATGAAAAATCAAGTGCATAACTTTGCGGATACCACCATCTGTACAGCAGTATATCAATTCCCGCAAAAAGTATATATCTCTCTTCGTTTGTTTTAAATGCAAGTATCACACTCCAGAGCAAAAAAGCAGGCAAAACTATATTTAACATATCGGTATCATAATACCCTATCATTGTCCTGTTGTAATAACTCCATGCTATGCTTGCCAAAAGTGCCGCAATCAGTCCCATTTCATCTTTTTTAATACTGTGGGCTATCAGAATCATTGGAATTACTACCAGTGAGCCAAGAAATGCACTCATATAAAATATAACCGTTTCAAATGAAAATGGAGTTATTTTTACAAAAAGGGCAGTAAGAAGCGAGGCTGCAGAATCAACAGGCGAGCCGTCATGGAGTTGATGAAAACCGGCCAATATATCTCTTGCTCCTTCTGCCCAAAAATATCCGTCATTTGTATTTATCATAAATTGACCGTTATATTTAAATGATAACATATCAGAAAATTGATATACCCAAATAAGTCTCACCAAAAATGAAAATACAAAAGCTATGAGAATATATAGTGCAATCTTTTTAGTTTCACTCTCTATTTTTACCATATCCGTCCTTTTAAAAACCAAGTTCTTCATTTATAAGCACTATAGTTGTTCTTCCTTTTTTATCACCATTTATGTATGTAAATTTGTTAGCTATGTTGTTTTCATTGTAGGTTGCTTTTTTGCCGTTTTTTAGTGCCATTTCATTTATGCGCTTTATATTTTTCGGTATTGCCACCTCTTTAATTCTTTTAAAACCCTCTTCAACACTGTCTACTATTTTATTTATTCCTGCAAAAATAAGAACTTTTTTTGGTCCAAATATTTGAGCAGCTACCCTATTGCCGCTTCCATCAGCATTTATAAGCTCTCCGTTTATACTTAGCGCATTGGTACCTGTTATATACAAATCTACTATCATTCCTTCTCTTCTTCTTTTTTCATTCTCTTCGAGGCTGATACCCTGCTCATACTGATTGAAAAGGATTATATCATCTTTTTGTAAAATATAATCAAGCACTCCAATCTCTCTAACAGTTGTAGAACCGCCGAGTCCTATGGAGATATGGGGCTTTATATGTTTTTTTGCAATTTCAAGTGCTTCATTTTTATCATTTACATATATAAGTTCCATACCGTTTTTTTCAAAATTTTTTATCATATTGTTTATCATTCTTTTCCTTTACCTAGTACACTTGTCAATAAGATAAAATATCGATTTATAATCAATTCCGCCATGTTTACTCAAACCTATCTCACAAGTGATGCTTGTAGAGTATCCGCTTTTTGCACTGCCATCTAAATCATGCTTTAGCCATCTTAAAGCTGATGCATTAAGCTCAGGATAGCTAAACCCCCTGTCTCCAGCAAAACCGCAACATGTTACATTTGGTGGAACTATTACATCTTTTGCACACATTTTTGCCAGTTTTATCAAGTCATCTTTTAAACCCATTTTTGTTGTAGAACAGGTTGAATGAATGGCAATTGTTCCATCTATTTGTTTAAAAGCAAGTTTTGGAACTAAGTATTTTAATGTAAACTCTACAGGCTCATAAATCTTTATCTTTTTATCAAAATTTTTAACCATAGCTTTTACACAAGGTGAAGTTTCGCAAAGCACAGGATACTCTCCGCCGTTACTGGCCTCAAACAAAGCATATTCTAGCTCATCAGATTGTCTTTTGGCTTCATCTTCAAAACCTTTTGAACTCATTGGAGTTCCACAACAAAGCCTGTTTATATTTTTCGGCAATATTATTTCATAACCGGCTCTGTTTATAAGATTGTTTATTACTTCATATAGCTCCAACTCTTCATTGGCTTTCTTGCCAAAAGTTCTGCAAAGACATGATGGAAAGTACACCACTTTTTCATCAGATTTTTTTATCAATATTCTATCTTCTTCAAAGTTTGAAGCTTTGGGAATATATGGAGTCCATTTTGGCGTTTTTCCTCTACTTATATCCCTTATAAAGTCCATACTCTTTTGCATAAATTTTTCACCAAATAAGCCTTTTGTAAAACCGTTTAAAGACAGGGCAACTTTAACAATCCCAAGAGTTTTGTCATAATTATCTACTATCTTGTGAGCTATATTTTTCTCTTTTTTGCTTAGTTGGTTTGAGCGAAGCTTTTTTGTTAAAAGTGCTGTATCTATGCCGACCGGACATGATAAAGAACAAAGCGAGCATGCCGCACAGGTGTCTATACCATCATATTTGTACAATTCATTTAATATTTCAAGAATTTTTTTATCATCTTGGGTATTTTTTAAAAAAGCCATCTCTCTATTGGCAACTATTCTTTGTCTTGGAGTTAAGGTTAAAACATTTGAAGGACAATTGGGCTCACAAAAACCACACTCTATACATTTGTCTATAAGTTCATCACTTTTTGTCAAAGGTTTTAAATTTTTTATATAAATCTCTTCATCGTCATTGATAAGCACTCCCGGATTTAGCAAGCCTTTGGGGTCAAATATCTTTTTTATCTCTTTCATTATCTCATAAGCTTTTTTACCCCACTCCATTTCCACAAAAGGAGCCATATTTCTGCCTGTTCCATGCTCCGCTTTTAAACTTCCCTTATAATCAAGCGCTACCATATCGGTAACTTCTTTCATAAAAGCAGCATACCTTTTAACTTCCTCATCTTTTGAAAAGTCTTGGTTGAAGACAAAGTGCAAGTTACTGTCAAGTGAATGACCAAAAATGATAGCATCATCATAATCATACTTTTTAAAAAGCTCTTGAAGCTTTAGTACAGCACTGTCAAGCTTATCCATGGGAAATGCGATATCCTCTATGATACAGGTGGTTCCCGTTTTTCTCATGGAGCCTACTGCCGGAAAAAGACCCTTTCTAATTGCCCAATATCTTTTTTGCAGCTTTTCATCTTCACTAAATGTTATCGGGGTAACTGTCTGCAAATCTTTTAAAAGTTTTATTATATCTTGAGTCTGGGCTTTTATACTTTTCTTATCTTTGGAAACCGTATCAACCAAAACTGCACAAACCTCATCACCAAGTTCTCGTAAAAATTCCATCCCTTCTTTATCTTGCACACTCCTCAAAGCCGCTCTATCCATAAGCTCGGCTGCAGGAACTTCATTTCTGGGCAAAGTTTTTAGTCTCTGCACGGCATTTGCGGCTGTTTTGATATCGCTAAAAAGCATCAAAGAGGTAGCTTTAAATGGTGGGTCATCAACAGTTTTGTAAGTAATTTCATCAATATACCCTAAAGTTCCCTCGCTTCCAACCATCAAATGCAAAAGTATATCAATGGGGTCATCAAAGTCAACAAGAGCGTTTATGGAGTATCCACAGGTATTTTTTATGGAGTATTTTCTTTTTATAAGCTCTTTTAGCTCTTTATCATTTTCTATTCTTTCTTTAAGCGATAAAAGCTTATCACAAAGTTCTTTGTGATTTTTTACAAACTCTTTTTTGGAAAGTTCATTTGAAGTATCAAGCAAAGTTCCATCTTGCAAAATGATTTTCATACTGTAAACGGTTTTATATGAGTTTTGATCTGTTCCACAGCACATTCCGCTTGCATTGTTTGCAGCAATCCCACCAATCATGCATGCATCTATAGAGGCGGGGTCGGGTCCTATTTTTTTATGAAATTTTTTAAGGTGAAGATTGGCATAAGAGCCTATGACAGAGGGCTCCAAAGTTATCAAGGAGGCATCAGTACTAACCTTTACGCCTCTTTTGTCTCTTGAAGTTACAACAAGTATGCTATCACTTATCGCCTGGCCCGATAGCGAGGTACCTGCAGCCCTAAAAACAACAGGAAGTGAAAGTTTGTCTGATAGAAAAAGAACTTCTCTGATTTCATCAGAAGTATCACAAACTACAACTATCTTTGGAGTTAGTTTGTAAAATGATGCATCGTGCCCATAGCAAACAGTATGCAGAGGATCGGTATATATGCGTTTTTTTGGTATTACTTCACTTATTGCCTCATAAAACTCCAAATAACTTTCAGGTAATCGTCTCAACCCTTCGTCTGACATTTGATAACCTTTGCCTTTTTTTATTTCACCCTCATTTTATCAAAACTTTTGTAAAATATCTCTATGTTATCTATAAAAAATGATTTTAGAGAGTTTTGTGCTTCATTTGCTTATCTGGATATGAAAGAGTTGATAGAAAATTTTGCTGTATTTGGCGGATATGACAAAGAGAGCATCAAGCTTGACTATGATGTATTTGAAAATATAAAACAAAATATTATAAGTAATTACCACTCACTTAAAAAAGAGTTTTATGCAAGTCAAGACAAAAATATGCTTCTTCAAAAGATAGCCACAGGCGACAGAAAACAGTATGCAATATATAGAAGCAGTAGCAAAATAACTCAAACAAAGGGTAGAATTTTACAAAAAGAGCTTTACAAACAACATATCATAGAAAAAGAATCTACTAGAGAAAGCAGCCCCAAAAAAGAGAAAAACAGATATTTAAAAAAAGAGCTTCGCGGTTATACGCCTGAAGACAAGTTGAGATTCGTTAAAAATTTTGATAGATTTTGGTACACTTTTATCTATCCCTTTTCTAAAGAATTGGATAGCAATATACAAAAGAATTGTTTAATACATATCGAACAAAATTTTGATAAATTTGTCAGCCTTACATTTGAAGAGTTATCAAATGTACTTGTAAAAGAGGATGTTTTTAAGTTAAATATCATCCAAAGCGGTGGATATTGGGACAGGCATACAGAATATGATTTACTTGCCAAGAAAAGTAACAATAGATACATTTTAGGTGAATGCAAATGGACCAATCAAAAAATATGTAAAAATGAACTTAGAAAACTTAAAAATAAAGCAAAATATCTTCAGTTTGATGTAGAACAATATGCCCTTTTTTCAAAAAACGGATTTAGTAAATCTTTAAAAAGTGAAAAAGGTATACTTCTTTTTGAGCTAAAAGATTTTGAATATCTTAGGAGAAGTATTAATGTTTGACAAAGAGATGCTTGAAAAGCTTGACAGCAGGGAAAAAGAGACTTTAAAAGAGACTTTAAAAGGTTTGATAGAGCAAACGTATGCTGTTGAAAATGAGTATAAGGAGTTGAAAAACTCATATGATAACCTTCAAAATTTTATAAAACAGGTTGTCGAAGTTTTACCGAATGCTATATGGGTGCTTGAAGAAAACGGTGAAATTTTTTTGGAAAACTCTGAAGCAAAAAAACTAAAAGGTTTGATAAACGAGATAACTTTTCAAGCAAAAAGCAGTGAAATAGAGTATAAAAATTCTCACTATCTGATAAAAACAAGCTGTGCCTACGGAAAACAAATCATCAGTGCAACTGACATAACTCAGGAAAAAAGAAGCGAACGACTGGCTTCCATGGGTCAAATCGCAGCTCATCTCTCACACGAGATAAGAAACCCCATAGGCTCAGTCTCACTTATCACTTCAACCCTTTTAAAAAGAGTTACTCCAAAAAATAGACCCTTAGTCGAAGAGATAAAAAAAGCTATCTGGAGAGTGGAGAGAATCATCAAAGCAACACTTCTTTTTACAAAAGGAGTTTATATACACAAAACAAAAGTAAATGTCACCAAATATGAAAATGAGTTAAAAAGTGCCATCTCATACTATGCTTTTTCAAAAGAGATAGATTTTATTTTTGACTTGGAAGAAGCTGAGATAGAGGTAGATTTTGATCTTTTTTCAATAGTTTTACAAAATTTTATCTTCAATGCCATAGATGCCATAGAGGAAGATGAGGGCGAAAAAGGAGAAATTAAAGTTATCTTTAAAGATAACCACTTCAAGATATTAGACTCTGCCCCACCCATAACTGACACTTCCATACTATATGAGCCTTTCAAAACCACCAAGACAAAAGGTCACGGCTTGGGCCTGGCACTATCTTTGGAGATACTAAACGCTCACGAAGCCAAGATAGAGCTACTCAAAAATGAAAAAGGGTTTAAAATCATACTGTAAATTTTATCTTGTTTTTGCTATTAACGTCAGTCTCAGATAAAGATTCCTGTTGTTTTTCATCCATTTTTATTCAACCCAGATTTTGCAATAGACTTCATTACATTAGGACATATCATTGAAGTTATAGGCTTACAAAAAAGTTTTGACTTAACACTTTATAGATAAGCCTTCAACTTTTTTAAAAACCTCTCATCTTCAAGCAATAAGCACTACTACAACAAACTCTATTACAAAATCTGGGTTGAACAAAAAATCACAATACCTATATCTTGGGGTTCTTATCTGAGACTCACATTAAGGAGTTACAATATCAATATTTTTAAATTTACCCAATTTTAGTAACTTTTTATCATTTGTGATAAATTTATCTGAGTTTATTCGATAAGTACTGTTTAAAATTAGCAAATCTTCAAAGTCTTCAAAAAAGTTACTAAAAAACTGCTCTTTAGCGTTTACAAAATCATTATGGTTTAGATAGTGTGGTTTTATCTCTTCACTCATCATCTCAATAGCTTGTAAAATTTTTTTAGCACTATAGCCTCTTTTTTCTACAAGAATATAGTAAAAAGTAGTTATAAAATCTCCGGAAAATAAGAACTCTATTGAAATATTATCTTTATTTTTTAAATACCATTGAACTGATCTTTTTGATGTTTTTCTTGTAGTATCAAGTAAATCAAGACATATATTGGCATCAAGAAAAATTTTCATTGTAAATCTTCTTCATCTCTTTATAGTCGACATCACCTATTTTATTATCCAAGACCCCTATAAATTCTCCTGTTCTTTGTTTAGACTTTTGTTCAATCAACTCTATCAAAGCAGGATCTTTTATAACTGCTTGAAAATATTGAGATATAAATTGTGTAAAGTTAAGATCTCTTTTTTGCAAAATTGAGCTGACCTTATCTATCATCTCTTTATCAAACTTAAAATTTTTTCGAACAGTAAGTGTAC
>CAZMKH010000031.1:0-9842 GCA_964566455.1 uncultured Campylobacteraceae bacterium
GTATGCAATTTTGCCGATAAAAAAAGAGAAAATTACCGTGTAGCGGTACCTAAAGAGGGTAGTTATAAAATGATTTTTAACTCTCAAGATGACAGGTTTGAGGGATGGAGTTATGACAATGAGGGAGTGTATAAGTCAGAAAAAGTTTTAGCCTGGGGAAGAGAGAACTCCATAAACTTTGATATGCCTGCGCTTGGGGTGGTTTATTTTAAACTTTTTGTGTAAAATTGTTACATTATAGTTCTAAAATACTTTAAACTCTTCTTTTTTATCTTTATTTAATATTTCTAGGCGTAAGATGAGTTATGTAGGAACATATCTATCTTAAAGGATTATTATGTATAAGGTTTTAGATAACGAATTAGTAAGAGAATATGTAGATAAAACCCCTGAACTTAGGTCTTTACTCTTGGAAAACAATGAGCCTGCTTCGCTTTTGGAAATATCTGAAATAGGTGATGGCAATCTAAACTTTGTCTATACAGTTAAAAAAGATGATAAAAGTCTGGTTATCAAACAGGCAGTTCCATATCTCAGGTGTGTCGGAGAAGAGTATCCTTTAAGTCGCATAAGAATGACATTTGAGATAGAGGCTTTAAAAAAAGAGAAAGAGATATGCCCCCAGTTTGTACCTGATATTTATCATAGCTCGCACGAAATGTCTTTGGTAGCTATGCAAAATCTAAATAAACACAAAATCCTCCGCGGTGAAATGATAAAAAGAAAAGTTTTTCCAAAATTGGCAGAGCATATTGCAATCTTTTTAGCTGATACACTTTTTTATACTTCAGATTTTTACCTAAGTCCGAAAGAGAAAAAAGAGTTGGTCAAAAAATTTATCAATATAGAGCTTTGCAAAATAACTGAGGATTTTATATTTACCCATCCATACGAAGAGAATAAGACAAACTCATACAACCCGAAACTGGATATGAGTGTTGTAAAAAATTTTAGACAATCCAAAGATATCAAAGTTGCCGTTGCAAAACTAAGATATAAGTTTATGACTGAAGCTCAAGCATTATTGCATGGGGATTTACATACCGGGAGTATCATGTTAAATGAAGAAGAGACCTATGTGATAGATCCTGAGTTTGCATTTTACGGGCCGATGGGATTTGATGTGGGTATTTATCTGGCAAATTTAGCAATGTCTTATATTTCATGTGATAAAGATGAAAAGGATTATAAAGAGTATGTAGAGTCTCTCATAAAAGATACCTGGAAAATTTTTTCTAAAAGATTTAAAGCAAATATGATAAATCATGAAAAAGAGGTCAAATCTTTACAGTGGGATTATCCTGAAGGATTGAAACATTTTGAACTATTTTGTGATGATTTTATAAATTCTTTATTTGATGATAGTGTAGGGTTTATGGCGTGTGAAATGTTTAGACGAACCGTAGGACTTGCAAAAGTGGCTGATATAGCTGATATAAAAGATGAAGAAAAAAGAGCAAATAAAGAGAAAAATATTTTAGAGTGTGCCGGCAAACTTGTGACCAACAAATATAAAAATATAGATGAAGTTATACAAGAGATAAAAAAGTATGACAGATAAAAAGCCTATCATTAGGGCAGTAAATATCAAAAAAAGCTTTGGTGCCACAAAAGCACTCAGGGGTGTTAGTTTTGATTTCTATGAGGGTGAAATTTTTTCCATAGTAGGGGCAAATGGAGCTGGCAAATCAACTTTTATCAAAATTTTATGCGGATATTATGAAGAGTATGAGGGTGAAATTTACATAGAAGATAAACTTGTAAAATTCTCTTCTCCCAGAGATGCGGTTATAGAAGGTATCGAAGTCGTACACCAAAGCATAGAGCAGGGTATCGTGCAAAATATGAGTGTAGCGGAAAATTTAGCTCTTGAAGAGATACTCTCATCTAAGTCATCTGTCATTTATGATAAAAACAAGATAAAACTCATAGCAAAAAAGATAGCTTCCAAAATGGGGCTTGAAGAGCTTGATATGGATAAAAATATCCAAGAGATACCCCAAAGTCAAAAACAGATGATTATCATAGCCAGAGCTTTGGCAAAAAAACCGAAACTTTTGATACTTGATGAGCCAACCTCTTCCATATCAGAAAAAGAGGCGACACTTCTTTTTGAAAAGTTATATCACCTTAGGAGTGAGGGTGTAAGTATATTGTATATATCCCATTATCTTCAAGAGATAAAAAAGATTTCTGATAGAGTAGGGGTGATAAGAGATGGAGAATTTGCGGGTATTTTGTATCCTCCTTTGGAGGTATCTCAAATCGTAAAAGCAATGGTCGGTGAGTTGGAGACAACACTTTCAAATATACAAAGAGAGGTAAATACAAGCAAACTCCTCCTTGAATTAAAAGATGTAGTAATCGAAGGAGTCTCATCGCCGATAAGCTTTAAAATACATGAGGGTGAAATAGTAGGTCTTATAGGATTGGTTGGTGCCGGAAAAAGCGAGATAGCCGAGGCTCTTTTTGGTCTTAGAAATATTTTAAGCGGTGAAATTATCCTAAAAGGTAAAAGAATAGATATAAAAAATATCTCTCAAGCAATATACCAAGGTATTCATATGGTGCCTGAAAACAGGGCAGTAAATGCAGTCATACCGGAGCAATCTATAAAAAACAATATAACTATCCCTTTTTTGGATTTTTTTTCAAGATTTGGTGTGATAAAAAAACATTTTGAGATAAAAGCAGCCAATAGAATGATAGAGAGCATGGGTATCAAGTGTGAAGGCTATGATGCACTTATAGAGTCACTGTCCGGAGGCAATCAGCAAAAAGTTGTAGTTGCAAGATGGCTATTGATGAAGCATAATATCATCATACTTGATGAGCCTTTTCAGGGGGTGGATATCAAATCACGAAAAGATATAAGCTTGTATCTAAAAGAGCATACTAAAAGCAGCGGGGCACTTGTGCTGACAAGTGATATAGATGAGTTGGTTGATATTGCTGACAGGGTTGTTGTGATAAACAGCGGCAAGATTATGGCACAAATGAGTATAAAAGAGATAGACAGGGATAAATTGCTTCATTTGATGAGTAAAGATATAGAAGGATAAAGAGTTGGAAAAATTTAAAACATTTGCCATAAAGTATGGATTTTTGATAGTAATGGCAGGGTCATTTTTGGGATTTGGTTTGGTTGAGCCATCTTTTTGGAGTTGGTCCAATATGTTCTCCATACTTCTTGGAGTTACGATAGTGGGCATATTGGCAATAGGTGTTACTTTCACTCTTATAATAGACGGATTTGACCTTTCTATCGGTTCAACTGCCGCAATATGTGTAATGATTTCATCATATGTTATGGTTGTTTTAAATTTAAATTATATATATGCGATACTTATTTCCATACTTCTTGGAGTTTGCATAGGTTTGGTAAACGGACTTTTGATAGTAAAGGCAAAAATACCGGATCTTTTGGCAACTTTGGGTATGATGTTTTTGATACAGGGATTGCAGCTAATACCATCAGCGGGTATGTCTATAGGTACGGGTATGATTTTAGCTGACGGAACAGAAACAGAGGGTGAATTTGCTCAACAATTTTTATATTTGGGTCAAGGAAGAGCTTTTGGACTAATTCCGATACCGGTTATTGTGTTTTTACTTTTGGCAATAGTAGCATACTTTGTGCTAAATTATACCAAATGGGGCAGAATACTTTATGCCATAGGCGGGAATGCAAAAGCTGTAAAATTAGCGGGAGTAAATGTGGAGAGATACAAAATAGCAGCTTATGTTATATCTGGAACCATATCCTCAATAGGCGGAATATTGTTGGCTGCTAGGATAGGAAGAGGTGATGTCACAAGTGGAGGGGGGCTGCTTTTGGATGCAGTTGCCGCCGCCTTGATAGGTTATGCTGTTTTGGGAGTAAAAAAGCCAAATGCTTTGGGAAGTGTGGTTGGAGTCATATTTATAGGAATGCTCTTAAATGGTCTTACCATGCTTTCACTTCCATATTACACACAGGATTTTATAAAAGGTTTGGTGCTTGTTGCGGCACTTATATTTACATTTGGTCTATCCAAAGAAGATTGAAATTTTAAAAGGAGAAGTTATGAAGTCAAAGTTATTGTCCGTATGTTTTGCCATGCTTGGTTTGTTTATTGTTGTTAGTCCATTGAGTGCAAAAGCTCTAAAAGGTGCCCCGCCTCCGTTTGACGGCTCAAAGAAAATTCATGTTGCTCTCATAAGGCAAATGACTGAAGGTGAATTTATGCAAACTTATAGAGCAGGAGCACAGGTGCAGGCAAATTTGCTGGGTATAAAGCTGACTGTGTTTGGAAAAAGCATGGACAATCAAGCCGAAGCAAATTTTGTATATCAAGCTATCAATATGGGAGTTGACGGTATCATTATAGATCATGGTCTCAGTGAAACTATGAGAAAACCGGCTGCTGATGCTATAAAAGCAGGTATTCCAGTAGTAGCATTTGATGTAGATCTTAAAAATCCAAAAATCCCTCAAATAGCCCAAGATGATGAAAAGCTTGGTATGCTGGCATTAAAAGCTTTGGTTAAAGATTTTAACGGTAAAGCCAATGTAGGTTATGTAAGTATAGCCGGCATACTGCCTCTTGATAAAAGGGATAGAAGTTGGCAAAAGATAAAAAAAGAGTATCCAGGCATCAAAGAGATAGTAAAAACCGGAACTTTAGAGTCTCCAATAGCCGCAAAAAATGCAGATCAGGTAAAAGCGGTGCTTAGAGCCCACCCTGAGATAAATGCTTTTTTTGCTCCTTATGATGAGCTTGGAAAGGGTGTGGTTTTAGCTCTAAGAGAGATGGGTTTGCAAAATAAAGCAAAAGTATATACCGCTGATATATCTACTCAAGATATAAGAGAGATGATAAAACCGGACAGCCCCTGGGCAGCAACAGCAGCTACCAATCCTGCAGCCATAGGTGCAGTTTCGGTAAGAGCTATAGCTCTTAGGATTGCACATATAAAAATTCCTCACGATATACTTATACCTCCTATGCTTTTTACAGCAAAAGAGTTAAGAAAACTTCATATAAAAAATATGAAACAGTTAAGAAAAAAGTTTCCAAAGTTTAACAGTGTAAATTTATTAAATTATCCTTGGATACCTGTGGATAAGAGAGGATTGTTTTAATCATGAAAGATATAGAAGAGGATTTGAGTAAAATTCCAAAAGCTATCTATTTTGATAAAGATGACAGGTTTTTTATCTTGGACCAGACTAAATTGCCTGTAGAAGAAGTCATAGAGGAGCAAATATCGCTTGAACAAGTGTATGACTCCATCTATCAACTTAAAGTAAGAGGTGCTCCGGCTATTGGGATAGCAGGAGCATACGGTTTGGTTATCAGTCTAAAAGAGCATCTTGATAAAGATATACAAAGCTTTAAAGAGATCATTGTCAAAAATGCAGAGTATTTAAACAGTTCAAGACCTACAGCAGTCAATCTAAGCTGGGCTTTAAAAAAACTTATGGCTATATCAAAAGAGTTTCCAGATAGCAAAAGTACAAAAGAGTTGTATCAGGCGCTAAGAGATGAAGCTGTAGCCATTCATAAAAGTGATATAAAAACTTGCAAAGAGATAGGAGAGCACGGCTCCTCACTCATAAAAGAGGGCGATGGAGTACTTACACTTTGCAATGCGGGAGCTTTGGCTACAGGCGGTATCGGTACGGCATTGGCACCTATGTATGTGGCTTGGAGCAAGGGAAAGAGATTTAAGGCATATTCCAGTGAAACTAGACCGCTTTTACAGGGTGCTAGGATAACTTGCTGGGAGTTGAATAAATTTGGCATAGATACAACACTGATAGCTGATAGTGCAGCATCATATCTTATGAAGCTTGGAAAAGTAGATATGATTATTGTAGGAGCTGATAGGGTTGCAAACAATGGAGATACCGCCAACAAGATAGGCACTTCTTCATTGTCGGTAAATGCCAAATATTATGGTATCCCGTTATATATAGCTTGTCCGTACTCTACTATAGATACACAAACCAAAACAGGAGATGATATAGTTGTAGAAGAGAGAAGTGCAAATGAGCTTATTTATATAAAAGATAGACAAATAGCTCCAAAAGATATCAAAGTTTTCAATCCTGCTTTTGATGTAACAGATCATTCATTGATAGCAGGTTTTATAACTGAGCGAGGCATTATAAGACCTCCTTATGACTTTTCAAAAACTATATAAAGGATAGTGTATGGAGTTAAATCAATCTATAGATAAAAACTCCAACACTCCTTTACATATACAGGTTGAAAATATTATAAGCGATATGCTTTTGCTTGAGCCTTACAGTAATGGAGCAAAGCTTCCAAATGAGATAGAATTGGCTGATAAATTAGGCGTAAGTAGAAATACAGTTAGAAAAGCAATGGACTCATTGCTACATAAAAATCTCATCATAAGAAAGAAAAACAGAGGCACTTTTAAAAACAGAGATAATTTTCCTATTAAAACTACTCTAAACAATTGGTATAGTTTCAATGAAGATATGAAGAGGCAAAACAGGGATTTTAAACTATTTTTTTATGATGTATCTTTTCAAAATTGCAAAGATGAGATTCAAAAAAAGCTTCAATGCCAAAAAAATAAACCCATCATCAAACTTATCAGAGTTAAAGGATATTTGGAGCCGGATTTGTACGTAGAGAGTTATTTTCATCCGTCATTGTCTTTGGATATCAAAGAGTTTAACGGTGGAAAAATAATGCAACTTTATACATTTTTAGAGGATAAACTAGGTATCAGGATACTCTTTTCTCAAGAGGAGATAATGGCAAAAATGCCTTCAAATGAAGATAAAAAATACCTCTTGCTTGAAAGAGATGATGTGCCACTGCTAGTTAGGAAAATGTTGATACATGACGAAAACGGTAATAAAATAGCATATAGCATAGGATACTATTTGGCAGATAAATTTGTGTTTGATTTGCATATAAGCAGGTAAAGGCTAAAAAAATGAGTGAATTAGATATAAGAAAAGAGATTATTGAGATATGTTTAAAGATGGAGAAAATCGGACTCAATCAAGGAACATCCGGCAACATAAGCCATAGGTATAAAGATGGACTATTGATAACACCCAGTGGTATTTCTTATGAAGAGTTAAAACCTCAAGATATTGTATTTGTTCCCTTTTCTGACAAAAAAAGATATAAGGGTAAATATCCTCCTTCTTCTGAGCTTGACTTTCATTTTGATTTGTTGGTAGCAAAACCGGAGATAAATTGTGTTTTGCATAACCATTCTACTTATGCTACTTCTATTGCTACATGTCAAAAAGAGATACCGCCGTATCACTATATGGTAGCAGTAGCCGGAGGTAAAAAGATACCCTGTGCTCCTTATGCAACTTTTGGAACAAAAGAGTTAAGTAAAAATATCTTAAAAACTTTGCAAGGTTACAGTGCCTGTTTGATAGCTAATCACGGAGTAATAACTGTAGCAAAAGAACTTAAAAAAGCTTTATGGTTGGCAGTAGAAGTAGAAAATCTAGCAAGAGGCTATATACATGCAAAAACTATAGGAGAACCTGTTATCTTGGATGATAAAGAGATGGATAAAATTTTAGAAAAGTTTAAAAACTATGGACTTAAGAAATCATTTTAAATGATAAAAACTGATATTGCAATACTCGGGGCCGGAGCGAGCGGGCTTTTTTTGGCTTCTTTTTTAGATGGTAAAGATTATCTTTTGATTGATCACAGCCAAATTCCACTCAAGATAAAAGTCAGCGGCGGTGGAAAATGCAACTTTACCAATGAGTTTGTAAGTTCTGATAATTATGTCGGCGATAAAGAGCTTGTAAAAAAGGTTTTGGATAATTTTTCAAATAAGAATGTATTGGAATTTTTTAAAGATATAAAATATAAAAAGATAAAAAACAACCAATACTTTGCCTCAAATTCCGGTGAAATTATAAAAAAACTTGACAAAAGAAAGTTTTTGGCTGAAATTTTGAGTGTAGAAAAAGATGAGAGTTTTATCATTGATACTTCAAAAGGAAAAATAGTCGCAAACAAAGTAGTCATAGCAACCGGTGGGATAAGCTACAAAAAACTCGGAGCTACTGATATAGGTTACAAGATAGCAAAATCTTTTGGGCATAATGTCACAGCAACTACTCCGGCACTGACAGGACTTAGCTTGCAAAAAGATCAATTTTGGATGAAAAATCTAAGCGGAGTAAGCTTAAAAGCCAAGATAAAAGTTGAAGATAAAATCTTTTTTGATAATATACTTTTTTCTCATAGAGGCATAACGGGACCTGCTGTATTAAATGTTTCACTATATTGGAAAAAAGGAAAGATAAAGTGTGATTTTCTACCCAAAATTAATATAAAAAAATCAAACAAAACCATCTCAAATGCACTTCCGCTTCCAAAAAGATTTACATTAGAGTTTTTAAAAGCTCACAACTTTAAAGATTTACCCGTAAATAATTCTAAAGAGGCAATAAAACTGCTAAAAAACTACGAGTTTGCCCCGGCAGGTAATTTTGGCTTTGACAAAGCCGAAGTGACAAAAGGAGGGGTCGATACGAATGAACTTGATAACTTAGAGAGTAAGCTGACAAAAAATTTATACTTTATAGGCGAAGTTGTCGATGTAACGGGCGAGCTTGGAGGATACAATTTCCAATGGTGCTTTAGCAGTGCCAAATATGTAGCGGATAGATTAAAAATGGTATAATAACATCTGCAAAAAAACATTTGCTTATTTTTGGAGGTAACTTATGAGCTTGAGTGAAGCTTATCCTAAACTTTTTGAAAAAATTGAAGATAAAGAGTTTGTTGAGAGTATGTTTGATCTTGTAAATGTAGATGAAAACTACAATGATGAAGATATGGAAGAGGATGATGTTTTTGACCCGAGTGAATATAACTATCTTTTGTATATAACCGAAAGATTGCAAAATGCAGTAGGTGAAGAAAATTTCAAACTTCTAAAAAAGAGAATTGAAAGTACTGAATTTATTGAGGATTTTATAGAGAGTGAAGAGGATTTGTACGGCATTAGAAGCAACCTACAAGCCGATGAAATAGCAAAAAATATACTTGATATCGTTGAAAATGAGTTGCTTTGATGATAATTTTATAATGTTTTATTAAATCCACCCTTAGAAATTTTTCTTGAGCAGCTATCTTGGATAGTTTATTTCCTGTGTTTACCCATACTGCTTTTATACCGCTGCTTATTGCTCCCGCTATATCTGTTTTGTATGTATCTTCTGCCATGAGTGTATTTTCTCTTTTTACGTTGAATTTTTTTAGGATGAATTCATAAGCATAGTTGTTTGGCTTGCCTACTGTAAAAACATTCTTATCTGTTATATTTTCAAACAAATCTATCATAACCCCACACTCTAGTCCGAAACTATCTTTTTTATATCAAAAATCATTTTCCGGTTAGCAAAGTAACACAAAAGTAAATGAAAATTGAGTTATAATTATGTTAGAGAAATATTTTTAAGGAGGCAAATATGGGTGTGTATACTGAAAAGTTGAGGGATGTAAAGAGACTTATAGGCTTTTTGCAAAAAGAGACTCCAAACCAAATTAAAGGTTTTCAGCAGTTTATGTCTGCTGTCGAAGAGGAAGATGCTCTAAAAAGAAAATATAAAGAGCTTATTAATGTTGCACTTGCGGTGGGAGCACAGTGTGAGTGGTGTATAGCATTACATGTAAAAGGTGCACTTGATGCAGGAGCGACAAAAGAGGAAATTATAGATGCGAGTATGCAGGCTGTTTTGATGCACGGAGGTCCAGCACTCATGTACATGACACCTGTAAAAAATGCTTTGGAGGAGTTTTTGCAAGAAGAAAAATAGTTATTGCTTT
>CAZMKH010000032.1:0-9631 GCA_964566455.1 uncultured Campylobacteraceae bacterium
CATTGGATGATATTTTGTCAATTTTTAAAAGAGATGAAAAGATGATAGAAGGAGCAAAAAAGTTCTTTGATAAGCTTTTTGATAGAGATAGGTTTGAATACTATGTGTAGGGTACCTCTAATAATAGGTAATACCCACAATGGGCTTTGCAGATGTAAGATTGTGCAAGAGATTTATGAGTCTTAGCCATAGCTAAGATGATTAAATATCTTGTGCAAGATTGCGTCTGTAAAGCCTACCCTTTGGGCATCATCAGCTTTTGCATATACTTCGTTACATCTTCTCAACTTAGCTACGGCTAAGCCTTCAAAGATGTGCCTCGTCTATACAAAAGCTGAAGATGTTGTGGGTGTTACCTATTATTAGAGGTGCCCTATAGATTAAATTTTTACAACAAAATGCTTTAAAAAACCAAGATTAGTTTGTATTGTATTTTCTAAAAATGGGTATTTTGCCAGTAGATTTTTGATCTCTTTTTCATTTATCTCAAGTGGCGGGCTCATTGACATTTCATTGTAGGGTACAGGAAATTTTGATATGGATAAACCCACAATTGTATTGGCTATCTCTTTTGACATTTCATCTCTTAGCTCATATGTCTCTTCTTCGTCCTTGATGTCCGGTAGAAAAATTTTTAAAATATGATTTAGTAAATTTTTTTCTATAACAATGATACAAATAAGATTTAAATCACTACTTAACTTAACCGCACCATAAAAATTTTGGGCATAAACATCTTTTTCATAGTTTTTGTCTATAATTTCTACAGACATATCATCTTCTAAAAAAGATGCTGAAGCACTGCTTATAGAGTTAAGTATACTGTTTATAATTTTTTGCATTCCGGGTATACTCTGCCAATTGCATTTATCAATTTATCCTCTGTAATGGGTTTTAAAATATAACCTTTGGCGCCACTAACTATGGCATCCATCACCAGTTTTTCCTCTCCATGAGATGTTATCATAATAATCTTTGCATCCTTATAGCTTTTCTTGATAAGTTTTAGTGCCTCTATACCATTCATCACAGGCATAGTGATATCCATAGTTACCAAATCCGGGAGAGTTTCAGTATACATTTTAATTGCTTCTTTCCCGGATTTGGCTTGTGCAACAACATCGAAGCCAAGTTCTTCAAGTTTTATTTGTAGTGTTTTTCGGATGATGGTAGAATCATCAACGATCATTATATTTAACATTTTTTCTCCTTTATAGTGGCAATATAAATCTAAAATTGATACCTTCATTTGTTTTATTGTCGATTAAAATTTGACCGCCCAATTTATTTACTTCATTTTGAACGGCACTCATTCCTACTCCTCTGCCGGCAGTGATGCTGACTTTCTTTTTTGTGCTAAGTTGATCTAAGAAAATTAGTTTCAGTTTCTCTTTCTCACTCATTTTGCTACTTTCATTTTTATCAATCAATCCTTTTTTTATAGCATTTTGCACAACTTTGTCCGTATTTATCCCACTTCCATCATCTGCAATATCCAAAAAAAGTTTGTCATCATCAGTGTAGTATGAGCATTTTATGGTTGCAATTTCATCTTTTTTCAATTCGGCTCTGATATCCATCTCCTCTATACCATGTTCGACACAGTTGCCAAAGACATGAACGAGAGTCTTTAAAAAATCTTTAAATTTTGGAGGTAAGAGGGTATTTTTATCCCCTTTTATTTCAAGCGGGTATATACTTTTGCCAAGTTTTTCTGCAAGAGCATGAACTCTGCTTGGATATTCTTTAAGGGCATCGAAGAGGTTGATATAACTTAATTTTTCCAGCCTGGTTATAATTTTTTCACACTGAGGGTCTTGGTGGTAGGAAATATTTAAAGTATGTAATTTTGATAAAATATCATTAAACTGTTTTATATCTATTTTTATATGTGGAGTTTCATTTAAAAAATCTTCTCCAATATTTTTGTTTATAATTTTTATATCTTTTTTAAAAATCTCCTGTAGTCCAAATTTATCAAAAGTTTCCAATATAGGCCAATCGTTGTTTTCTATCATTGATTCGAGTTCGTGCAAAGCATCTGGGGTATGTATAAAGTTTTTTTGGGCAAATATGCCTTTGTAGGTATGAAGTCTTTGCAATAAGACTTTTTTATCTTCAGGTGGGTGGGCTATGAAGTCTTCAAATTCTATTTTAAGTTCAATAAATTCATTTTTATCACTTATTACAGAAACTATCATTTGATGAATTTTATTTTGTTTTTCAAGTTTCTTTTCAAGTTTTTTATTTTTTGTTATATCTTGTAATATAAGCATAAATCTATCATTATCCAAAATTTTATAATTTATCTGTATGATTTTGCTCTGAATTTTTGCTTCTTTAGGCATTAAAGATAAAAACAAATCTTTGCTTAAATCATCTTTGGAGTTTGCAATATTATTTATTCCTTCGCAAAAAAGCTCTTTGTTTTTTTTATCTTTTTCAAATAACAATTTGGAAATATCCATACCTGATATATCTGTAACTTCAAATATTTTTAAACACTCTTTTGAAAAACTATCTTCACATTTTAAGTTTTTGTCAAATGACAAAAAGCCTTCCCCTGTATTGTTTAAGAGTGTATTTACTTTTGCATGAAGTTCTTCTACCTTTTTTTTATCTGTAATATCTAGTCTGATGGCACTATAACCTATATGCTTGTTGTCTTTATTGTAATATGGAGCCACATAGGCTTTAACCCAGTAAAAATCTCCGTCTTTTTTAAGATTTTTTACTTCACCTACCCAAAGTTTTCCACTTTTTATGGTTGCCCACATATCTTTAAAAGCAGACTTAGGCATATCCGGATGCCTGACTATATTATGAGGTTTTCCTATCAATTCTTCTTTTGTATATCCGGATATATTTTCATAAGCTTTGCTGGCATAGGTTATGATGCCTTTTAGGTCTGTTCTGGAAGCTATAACGTAAGTATCAAAACTATCCATCATTGCATCTAGTTCTTGATTTAGTTTTTCTATCTCTTTAAAGTGTTGTTCTTCATTTTTTCTTTCTATAAGTAGGTTGATGATTTTTGTTATTTTTTTTAGAAATACTTTACCATCAATTGGCTTATTGACAAAGTTTGTAATACCTATGTCTATCAACTGTTGCAATTTTTCAGACTCAGCATAGGCAGATATAATTAAAATAGCTTGTTTTTTGTTTAATTCAAGCATTTGAAGACACATTTCTATTCCATCTATTTTGGGCATATTGATATCGCTTACGACGATATCATAGTATTTTTGATATCTGTCATGATACTCTACATATTTAGAGAGCCCCTCCATACCGTTTGTGGCAATATCTATATCATTAAAAAAGTTTTTTAATAATTTTATAGTTTGTTTTCTTGCCTCCGTGTTATCTTCTATATACAAAACCTTTAAAGTTTTTCCATAAGCTATCAAATCATTTAAATCATTCATTGTTTTTGCCCTGTTGTTTTAATTTTTCTATTGGCATTGGTTTTCCAAAGAAATATCCCTGAAATTCATCTACACCAAGCTCATAAACAGTGTCAAATATCTCTTTGGTAGCGACATATTCTGCTATCGTTTTCATGTTTAGATTTTTTGCCAATTGCACTATGCCCTGAATTATTTTTTTTGCATTCACATTTGTATTTATATCTTTTACTAAAGCTGCATCTATTTTTATATATTTTGGACCAATTCCTACAATATGTGACAGATTGGAGTATCCTGAGCCGAAGTCATCTATTGCAAGCAAACCGCCCAGTTTTTTTATGCCGTGAAGTTTTTTTGAAAAAGTCTGATAGTCTTTGATTTGTTCATTTTCTAAAATTTCAAAAATAAGTAAAGATTTATGTTCTGATGAGTTGCTTATTTCATGTAGGTATGATTCAATCATATTTATTATGGACTGGTTATATATGTCAGTATAGTCCAAATTAATTGAAAAAGAGATGTTCCTGCCTCTCATAAGTTTAAAAGTTTTTTTTATCATGCCATATGACAGTTTATCATATTGTTTTGTTTGTTTTGCTATATCTAAAAATGCAAAAGGAGTTATTATCTGTTTGTTTCCCTCGTCATCATATTTTTCAATTCTCATTAATGATTCATATTTGACTGTTTTGCCACTCCTGTCTACTATGGATTGAAAGTAAGGTATAACCCTATCTTCCTGTATAGCCTTTTTTATCTCTTTTTTCCAATAAATACTGTTTTTAAGAAAATCACTTCTGTCTATCTGTGTTGAATAGGCACAGAATTTTCTTCTGGTTGATTTTGCATTGATAAGTGCTATATTTGCTTTGTAAAGAGCATTACTGTTGCCAAGCGCCATTCCTATGGTTATATTTATCTCTAAATGTTCTCCTAAAGATTCTACAAAAATTTTGTGGGTAGAAAGAAAGTCCAAAAGATTATATACTATATCTTCATACTTATGTATGTCTATATATTGCACACTCTCAAACATGGCAAATTCGTCACCGAAGATTCTATATGAAGAGAGATTTTTACTCATGCTGTATTGTTTTATCAAAAGTGCAAACTGCCTAAGTATTTCATTGGCTATTTCTGTACCGTAAAGCTCATTGTATATTTTAAAATTATCTATATCTATAATAAATACAACCGGGATATTTTTTTCATCGCATTTGGATATTTTTTCCAACAGTGCATTTCTGTTTAATAGTCCTGTTAGATTGTCATGGTATAGCTTGTAAGACAATGTTTTGGTTTTTTCTTCAACTGCAGCTTCCAGATTTTTTTTGTAGTTAATTTCCTCTTTTTCAAGTCTTATTTTTTCTACTATTTTGTAGACTAGATTTGTAAACTGCCTTAATTCTATGGGTTTTAGTATAAAACCGTCAACTCCCTCTTTTATAGCGTCTATGAGGTAGTCAGCTTCATTGTGTGCAGATATGATAATACATACGATTTGTTCATTGATTTTTTTGATTTTAGAAAGCATACTTATGCCATTTAAATGTGGCATATTGATATCTGTAAAAATGATATCTGGATTGTATTTTTTAAATTTTTCCAATCCATCAAGACCATTTTCAGCTATTATTATTTCATTGAAAAAATTATTTAAAAGCTTTAAAGTCTGTTCTCTTGCATCTGCATTGTCTTCAACATATAAAACTTTTAATGTTTTGCTAAAATTTTTTAATTTTTTAATTTTATTTGTCATTGCACTTCTCCTCGCAATACAATTCTATAGTAAAGACAGCACCTTTGTAGCTATTGTTTACATATAGTTTACCGCCACAATGTTGTTCTATAATTATTTTAGACATGTACAGTCCCAAGCCTGTACCGTCTTTTTCCAGTTTTGTAGAAAAATAGAGATCAAATATTTTGTCCTTTATATTTTTTGGTATACCTCCGGCATTATCTTCTATCTCTATTTTAACAATATCATTTGTGCATACAGTACTCAACTCGATAGTAGGATTTGCAATCTTCTTTTCAAGTAGTGCATCTTCCGCGTTTTTTAAAAGATTTAATATAACCTGTATAACTTCATTTGGATAAGTTTTAATATCCATATCACAATCTATTGACTTGATAACTCTTATATTTTTATTTTCTAGAGAATTTTTTATAATATGAAGAGCATTTTCTATCATATATTTTAAAGAAATAGTTTTTTTTATTTTATTTTGTTTGAAAAAATTTCTAAAGTCATCTATGGTCTTACTTAAATGCTGAGAATATTTGTCTATCAAATCTATCTCTTGCTCACAATTTTCAAGGTCTATTTCATTTAGCATAAATTTTAGCTTTAGATTGCTGGTGGTTGCACTGATGGCTGCAAGTGGCTGTCTCCATTGATGTGCTATCATAGAGAGCATTTCTCCCATTTGTGCTAAACGTGCCTGTCGAAACAGTTTTTTGTCATATTGCCTATTTTTTTCAACTTCTTCTTCTATTCTTTTTTCAAGAGTATCGTTTAGGATTTTTAACTTATTTTTAAGCTTTTTTTGCTTTATGTATAAATAGAGTATGACAAGCAATATTGCTGAAAATATAAGACTCATTTTCCAAATAGGCCCATAATTGTTTTTCTTGACAATATGTGGGGCAGTCCATTTGTTGTAAATTATATTTATGGTGTATTTTGGTATGTTTTGCAGAGTTTTATTCAGTATGCTTAAAAGTATTTTATCATCTTTCCTAACAGCCATTGCCAGTTTATATTTCATTTTGGTATAGCCGGCAATTTGCAAGTCGTTAAAACCGTAAACTTCTTTGTAATAAGACAAAACAGGAATGGTAGCAATGGTAAAATATACTTCATTGTTTTCTACTTTTTTAAAAGCCTCTTTATAACCGTCAGTTTCAATTATATTGATATTTGGATATTTGTTTTTGAGTTTGGCAATGAGACCACTGGCTCTTTTTCGAGACATTGGTTTGTTTATAATGGACTTGATGTCATTTACCAAAGGCTTGTCTTTTTTTGTAATGATAGCCAGATTGTAAATCAGATATGGTTTTGTAAAGTTAGCATATTTTAACCTTGCTTTTGTTTTTATGGCAGCCGGAAGCAGGTTGCATTTTTTTTCTTTTAAAAACCTTTGAGATTCACTCCAGGAAGAAGTTTTGATAAAATCCAACTTTATATTTAGCTTTTTTGCTGCAATTTTTAAGATATCTATAGATATGCCGGTCGGTTTAGAGTTTTCAGTGAATTCTATGGGCTTCCAATTTGGGTTGGTGCAGACTTTTAAGGTTTGTTTCTTTTTGAGATACTGTTTCTCTTTTTTGGTTATACTGTAAGCTGTGGGCTTTACAATGATATGGTCAATATCGATTTTATTTTTTATAAAACCCATTACTTTGTAAGTATCATAAATCCTTTGTATTTTGTTTTTATCAAGTTTTCCTATGGTATTGGTTCCATCATAGGCTAACTTTTTTAATATTTTTGCTTCATACAGTAAAGCATCTTTAGTTTTGTGCTGTGTGTTGTATTTGTTATATATGATATCTACAGTTTCTTGTATGTGTTCAAAAGCATATATCCACCCTTTTATAGATGCTTTTGTAAAATTTTCAACCCTTTTTCTGTGATTGGTCATTTCATTCTCATTTGTAAATAGCAAGTCACCGTAAAAATTAAACCCATAATCTTTTGGATTGAAAATTGAAATATCTATATGTTTTTTTCTAAGTGTATAAGTTTCATTGGATATATATGCTGAAATTACATCAACTTCATTATTTATAAGACTTTCAACTGTATCATTTCCAAGTACCAAAAATATATCTTTTTTTGAGATACCGTGAGACAGAAGCATGGCAAAGATAGATGCTGATTCTTCAACCCCTATACTTAGCATAAATTTTTTATTTTTCAAGTCATTTAAAGTTTTTATTTTACCTGTTTTTTTGGCAATCAATACCAAAGGGGAAGATTGAAATATAGCTGCTAGTAAGTATACCTTGTCGCCTCTACTTGCATTTATAATCAATGAGCTTCTCCCCGTGCCGTATTGAGATTTGCCACTTAGGACTTCATTGGTTACATTTTCTCCTATTCTGTAGTTTTTAATATTTACATCCAGCCCTACATCTTTATAAAAACCTTTTTCTTTTGCCATGTAGTAGCCTGCAAATTGAAATTGATTGAGCCATTGAAGCTGCAATGATACTTTTTCAAGTTTTGTTGCACTGGCAGGTATAATAAAAAAGATAATAAGCATAACAGATGCAAATAATTTTTTCATAAGACTCCAAGATTAGAGATATTTCACTTAATTATAATAAAAAAATATCTCAAAAATATCTCAGTATTGTTTATTGTCTGATAAAATAAGCCTGTAGCCGTTACCGTAGTTTGATTCAAACAAGTCAAATCCCAGTTTTTTTCTCAATCTTGAAATAAGATTGATAATTTTTTTACTGTTTGAGGAGTCACTTCCAAAAACAAACATCTCTATTTTGGCATTGCAGACATAACTGTTTTTGAAAAATAGAAGAAGTTCAAATAGTTTTGTTTCATTTTTTGTCAGCTTGATGGGTATTTTATTTTTTAAAAGAGTTTGAGTATTTATATTCCAGTCAAATCCATAGCCTAATGAAACATAACTGTTTTCGTTGTCGGTTTGCATATTGAGTTTTAATACTATATGACCTATTGTTTCTAGTATTTGGTCAAAACTGTATGGTTTTAAAATATAGCCATCGATACCCATATTGATTGTTTTTAAAAAATATTCTGTATTGCTGTATGCTGAAAATATAACTATAGGTATAGTCTTATTGGATTCCCTTATATTTTGTATAAGAGAAATGCCATCCATTTGCGGCATTTCCAAATCTGTAAAAATTATATGAAAAGATTTTTGTTTAAATTTTTTAAATCCCTCTTTTCCATTATTGGCAACAGTAATATCATTAAAAAAGTTTTTAAGAATTTTAAGGGTTTGCTTCTGCACCTCTTTTTGATCTTCTACATACAGTACTTTAAAATTTTTACTAATGGATATAATCAATTCAAGCCTATCATCCACTTCAAACTGCCTTAAAACTTATGGAGTGATATTACTATAACATTTTAAAGTTTAAAAAAATATAAATATATTTTTATTTTATAATTTTTTTGCTGCCTCCTTGGCATGATAAGTTATGATGATATTCGCTCCTGCTCTTTTAAAACCTGTGAGTGTTTCCATCATTACTTTGTCATAATCAATCAGACCCATTTTCCCTGCCATTTTCAGCATGGAGTATTCGCCGCTTACATTGTAAACCGCCAGAGGCAAAAGTGTCCTTTCTCGTATGTCTCTAATGATATCCATATAAGCCAAAGCCGGTTTTACCATGAGGATATCCGCTCCCTCTTTTTCATCTTCAAGGGATTCGTTTATAGCTTCTCTTCTATTTGCCGGATTCATTTGGTAGCTTCTTCTATCTCCAAAACTTGGAGCTGATTCGGCTACATCTCTAAAAGGTCCATAATATCCGCTGGCAAATTTGGTAGAGTAGCTCATGATAGGAAGGTTAATAAAGCCCTCTTTATCAAGTGCATCTCTAATGGCAGTTATCATTCCATCCATCATGCCGCTTGGAGCTATCATGTCAGCTCCCGCTTTTGCATGGACTACTGCCTGCTTGCCAAGAATTTCCAAAGTTTTATCATTATCAACTGTTTCATGTTCCATGTCAAGAATGCCGCAATGTCCGTGGTCGGTGTATTCACAAAAACAAAGGTCAGTTGTTACAAATATATCAGGATGAGCTTTTTTTATCTCTTTTATGGCATTTGCTATGACTCCGTGGTCGCAAAGTGCATCACTGCCTATAGAGTCTTTTACTTCCGGGATGCCGAAAAGTATGATGGACTTTATGCCAAGAGACTTTAACTCTTCGCACTCTTTTATAGCATTGTCTGTGCTCATTTGATAAACTCCGGGCATTGAGTCTATCTCTTTTTTTATGCCCTTTCCAGGCTTGATAAAAAGCGGATAAATAAAGTCGTCCACACTTAGCTTTGTTTCACATACCAGGTTTCTTAAATTTTCATTAATTCTCAATCTTCTAAATCTCTTAAACATCTTTTTTCCTTATTTTAGATAAAATTGCGATAATTTTACCAAAAAAGAGATAAAAATATATGGATAGAGTTAAAATATCACAAAAAG
>CAZMKH010000033.1:0-9419 GCA_964566455.1 uncultured Campylobacteraceae bacterium
AGCCAAAGCATATCAAATCAGTAAGAGGCATAGGATATAAGTTTATAGCATGAAACTCTCATATTTCAAAAAACAAATAACAATAAAAATTATGAGAGTTTCTCTTGCCAAAGGCAAAGCAGAAGTTTATCCCATAAAATTTGTCAATTTTATGGGAGCCCTAAAAGTGAGAGGAATTTTGATTGGAATTCATTTCCAATTAAAAGGAGATAGTTAGATGAAAAAATCCTCCATCTTTTCCAGCATCACTTTTATCTTTATTATGGCTGCCATTGGGGTCATTTTTACTTCAGTACTTTTTTATCAATATGACAAAGAGCAAAGTAAGCGCAACTTTTTAAACAGATATGCTCTCATGTCAAAGTCCATTCAGTATCAACTTGTTTTTTCACCTGATTTGAAAGACTTTTTCAAACTTTTAAAAGAGTTTCATATGGAACCCGTAAAAGATATAAAAAAGGCTCTTGATATCTTAAATCATACTCCTATAGTATATCAGCACACATCTTCCATAGGAACAGCTCTGATACTTAAAAATAAAAAAAATGCCTATCTTTATATAACTACCAAAAAATACTCCCTTCTTTTAAAAGATAAAAAATACGGCTCCAACAGAAATATCATCTTCGGCTCTATCTTTGTATCTATTTTGATACTTATCATCATAGCCTATATACTTACCATAAAAAAACTTTTACCTCTTAAAAAACTAAAAATAGAGATAGAAAAGTTTGCAAAAGGTGATTTGGATATAGATGTCAGTTCAGACAATGAAGATGAGATAGCCGATGTCGCCAATGCATTTGACAATGCGGTAAAACAGATAAAAAGACTTAACAGCTCAAGAATTCTTTTTTTAAGAAACATAATGCATGAACTAAAAACTCCTATCACCAAAGGAAGAATAACTGCTGAAATGTTACCGGAGGGCAAAAACAAAGAGAGGCTTATATCGGTATTTGAAAAGCTACATAACTTGATAGAAGAGTTTATTACTATCGAGAAAATCTCCAGTGGCTTTATGAATATAGAACAAAAAAGTTTCAGACTTATTGATATCATTGACGAAGCTATAGATTTGGCGATGGTTGACAAAGAGAGAGTTGAGCTTATAAAGCCAAATGAAATAAATGTAAAGGTTGACTTTAAACTTTTTAGTATAGCCATAAAAAATATGATTGACAATGCCATAAAATACTCACCGGATAAAAAAGTCCAAATCATAGCAAATAAAAAAGCTATAATTTTCAGAAACAAAGGTCAAAAGCTGAAAAAAGAACTCAAAGAGTATATGGAGCCGTTTACCAGTGACGGCAACCAAAAAGACAGCTTTGGTCTTGGTCTTTATTTGGTTGATAATATTTTAAGGGCACATAAGTTACAATTGCTCTACAGCTACAAAGATGGCTGGAATATTTTTGTATTTAAAAATTTGGAAAATATTATCGCACAAAAAGAGTAAAGGTAAAGTTATGGCATGTGTAGAATTGGACTTTAAGGATATATTTCCCGTTATAAAGCATCATATTGCTTTGATAGAAAGATATGAAGATAAATATCACAGAGATTTTTCACTTATTTTTATAAAATCAAATAAAAACCTGAGTGAAGATATAGCAAAAACTCTTTCAAGAATTTTAAGAAACAGTGATATTATATTTAAAAGTAAAAAAAATATAGTTGTTTTTTCTCCGGGAGCTGACTGGAATGTAGCATATGATATCGCACGCGGCATCAAAGAGTTTTATGCCATAGATGATAAAAAAGATGCTATAGTAACTTACCCCGATGACGGCTCTAATGCTCTGCTACTTTTAGAAAAATTTGCTCAAACCATCCATCAAAACTACGATATGACGGTAAACTTCATAAGTAATTAATATTTATCTTATTTCAAACATCATATAATACAAAATGATTACAGAAGACAATAGACTAAAAGAAGAGTTGAAGCAGGTATATATCAGATATCTTATCATGGTGGTAACTGTATCGGTGCTGTATTTGCTTGCTCCTCATCTATTTAAAAAGTATATTTTAAACTCCATAACTTTGACAGATCTGTTTATACTGGGTTTCATATCAAATACCATATATCTTATCATTATAAAATTCTCTCCAACATTTTTAGAAGTTACTCGTATTTACATTGAGTCATTTATAGATGTCTTTTTAACTGCCATGGCTCTTGTAGGCATAGGGTCTCTTGCTGTTTATTTTCCCGTACTTCTTTTATGGTATATAGTAGGATACAGCAGCAGATATGGTGTAAAAATTTCACTGTTTGTCATCTTCAATACCATTGTTGCCTGGTGTTTGGTGGTATATTTTTCAGATTTTTGGAGAATACATATAGATATTGCCATAGGTTGGTTGATAGCTTTTTTGGTAATTCCCTTGTATTTTTTAAAAATTCTTTACAAACTAAACAAACAGTATCACTCTTTATATGAGGATTTGAATGAAACTCAGGAGAGTACAAAATATGACTTTTTAACCGGCCTGATAAACAGAAGTCATTTTGAAAAAGAGTTGGATACCTTTATAGCAAAGTCTATATATGAAAATAAAGGTTTTGCCTTAGTGTTTGTGGATTTGGACGGCTTTAAAAAGGTAAATGATGTTTTAGGCCACGATATAGGTGATGAAATACTTATAGAAGTGGCAAACAGACTCAAAATAGTTACTTCCAATACTGATGTGGTAGCTCGCCTGGGAGGAGATGAATTTACTGTGATAGTTCCTACCCAAAACAAAGAGCAACTTATAAAAAAAGCAAAAAACATCACTATGATTCTCTCAAAACCATACAGCAACAATATCAATCACTTATCTGCAAGTATCGGAATATCAAGATTTCCAAATGACGCACACTTGAAAACTCTTTTAAAAAAATATGCTGATATTGCAATGTATTATGCCAAAAAAAACGGAAAAAACAGATTTGTTTTTTATGACGATATTAGAGAAATATAGATACCGTTTGTAAAAACGGTATCTACAAAATTTTAGTGTAAAAAGTGTCTTGTTTTACTAAAGTAAAGACTCATGTTATGCTCATCAGCTGCTTGGATGACTTCATCATCTCTTATGCTTCCACCCGGTTCTATCACTGCACTTACTCCGGCGCTTGCAGCTGCATCTATGGAGTCACGAAAAGGAAAAAAGGCTTCACTTGCTAAAGCACTTCCTTTTACATCAAGACCTAGTTCTTTAGCTTTTTTCAAAGCACACTGCGCTGCGTCAACTCTGCTTGTCATGCCCATTCCAACTGCTACCATGGCTGAATTTTTAACATAAACTACACAGTTTGACTTGGTCAGTGCTGCAACTTTATAAGCAATTTCCAAATCTTTAAGCTCCTCTTTTGAAGCTGCTTTTTTGCTTACCAACTGTGCCTCTTTTATCTCTTCATCTCTTACTTTGTCACTGTCTTGAAAAACAAAACCGCCGTTTATATGTTTGAAGTCATATTTGTCTTGATTTACCAAAAGCTTGTTACTTTCAAATTCAAAAAGCTTTATCCTTTTTTTCTTGGCAAAAACTTCTACTGCTTCTTTTTCAATCCTGCCGGCTATGATAACTTCCAAAAATATCTCATTCATTTTCATTGCCAACTCTTTATCGACTACTCCATTTACTGCTACAACTCCACCATAAGCTGATACAGGGTCGCATTTTAAAGCTTCTGTGTAACTTTCAAGCAGAGTATCTTTTATAGCAAAACCGCAAGGATTGCCGTGTTTTACAATACAAACTGCTTTTTCATCACCAAATGCCGCAGCAATTTTTACAGCACCGTTTATATCTGTAAGATTATTAAAGCTTGCCTCACCTTTAAGGGTTTTGAAATTTTTGGTATAAAAGTTGTCAAACTCATAAAGCGCTCCTCTTTGATGAGGATTTTCACCATATCTTGTATCAGTTACTTTATTTCCTACGATAAACTGCTTCTTACCAAAGCCTCCGTTAAATCTCTCATTCATATAGTTTGCTATCATACTGTCATAACTTGCTGTGTGAGAGTAAGCTTTTATCATCAAATCTCTTCTAAATTCTTCACTGTCACTTCCTTCTTTTAAAGCTTTTATGACAGTGTTATAATCCTCTTTATCGGTAACGATTAAAATATCTTTGAAATTTTTAGCGGCACTTCTTACCATTGTCGGGCCACCTATATCTATATTTTCAATAATCTCTTCAAAATCATCTGTCTTTTGGATAGTTTCTTTAAAAGGGTAAAGATTGACACAAACCAAATCTATGGGCTTAACACC
The DNA here is from genome assembly GCA_964566455.1 of uncultured Campylobacteraceae bacterium. Classification (GTDB taxonomy): domain Bacteria; phylum Campylobacterota; class Campylobacteria; order Campylobacterales; family JALSKU01; genus JALSKU01. The sequence continues at coordinate 4,278 of CAZMKH010000033.1, forward strand.
AAGCTCACTCGCTTCTTTTAAATGTGAAGCTTTGTCTCTTCTAAAAAGTATGCCGCCATGAATGTATGGATTGAGAGTTTTTACTCTTCCTTCAAAACACTCCGGAAATTTTGTAACTTCATCTATCTCTATAGCTTTTATACCGTTTTGTTTTAAGAGTTTAAAAGTACCGCCGGTTGAAATGATTTCATATTCAAGCTCTTCAAGGGATCTTGCAAACTCAACAATGCCTTCTTTGTCACTTACACTTAAAAGTGCTCTTTTTCTATTTTTTTGCATTTATTCCTCTTTTTATAAGTTTTACCCCATTGCTTACCGGTTCTAATGGTGTCCATTTTTGTACGATACAAAAATAGCCATTAGCCTCGGAGAAATTGCACGGATGCAATTTTGAGAATGAGGTAAGCAATGGGGTAAAACTTACTCTCTTTTACATTTTAAAAACTGATTTACTTCATTTGTATAATTTAAAAAACGGTAATCAATGACTGTATTTTTAAGAGTTGTTGCATCCTCTTTTACTCCATAAAGATAAACATTTAAAGAGAGATAAAAATTACCGTATCTAAGCTGTGCATCCTCGGGTAAAAGCTTCAAGGCGTAGTCATCTCCGCCCCATCTGCTCCACATTCCTTCAAAGTCACTGTTTATCTCATTTGCCACACTTTCAACTTTATCTTTATAGCTGTAAGCATCAGCTATATCAAATTCATCAATAAAACCCTTTTTGTTAACATGATATTTCCAAAGACCAGACTTTACAGGATATATATAATCCTTCTCTTTTACATACGAGCCGGGCTTGATATACCAATTTTCTTCATCAATGTTTATCTTTTTAAATCCTAATTTTTTATAAGCTTTGGCATTTCCAAAAAGAGGTAATCCTTTAAGCCCCTCATCAACTATATCTCCAAGTCTTGAGGGTGCATCTAAAAAAGCTTCATCATTGTATTGGTCGGCACACTCTTTTGAAAAAAGAAGTGAAACAGCAAACAACAAAACAAAGATAACTCTTTTAGCAATCACTCTACAAATCACTCTCAATCAACTCAGCAAATGAGTTAAAGTAAATATTTTTTAAAACCTTTACCTCTCTTTTAATTTCATCTAAGATAAATTCATCTCCTTCGACTATGCCTATCTTTTGATGCTTTAAGCCGGATTTTTTGGCCAAATTCTCAAAAGCTTTATCATCATTTATCTCCACTATGGCTCTACTGAATGTTTCACTAAAAATATCAAGATCATTTTTAAAATCACATTTTACATTGATGCCTTTATCAGCCAAAACTGACATTTTATATAAAGCTATGGCGATACCGCCGACATTAACATCTTTGGCAGCGTTGATGATACCTTGCTCATTTGCCTCTTTTACAAGCTTCCAAAGTTTAAGCTCTTTTTCATAATCAAGCCTTGGCAGAGTTCCGCTTACTTCCCAAAACATCTCTTTTAAAAGCAAACTTCCGCCAAAATCACTTTCGGTTTCTCCCACAAGGTAGATACTGCTGCCATCTTTTTGAAAAAAGCTGGGCAAGGTTTTATCGGCATTCTCATTTACTCCAACCATTACAATAGCAGGAGTTGGATATATGCCTTCGCCGTTTGTTTCATTATACAAAGATACATTTCCACTGACTACCGGAGTATCAAGCTCTTTACAAGCCTCTTTTATGCCTTCGCATCCTTTGGCAAACTGCCACATTATTTCAGGATTTTCAGGATTGCCATAGTTTAGACAGTCAGTTATTGCTTTTGGAGTTGCACCACTCATGGCTACATTTCTTCCACTCTCTACCACAGCTGCAGCCGCACCTTTAAATGGGTCTATATAACAATATCTTGGGTTACAGTCACTGCTAAGCGAAAGTGCTACACCACTCTCTTTTACTCTTATGGCTGAAGCATCGAGTGAGCCCGGAGCTTTTATGGTATTGGTTTGTACCATTGAGTCATACTGCTTATATATCCAGGACTTGTCAACTACTTCAGGTGATGCCGCAAGTTTATCAAATACTTCATTGGCATTTAGTGAATTAATATCTGCTTTTATCTCTTTTATATCATCAAAATATGCAGGTTTTTTTACAGGTCTGTCTAACACAGGAGCATTTTCACCAACCGGGTCTATCGGAATATCGGCTACTTTTTCTCCATGCCAAAAAAGCTCCATATTGCCTGTATCGGTTACTTCTCCAATTATTTTGGCATCTAACTCCCATCTTTGAAATATCTCAAGAACTTTATCTTCATACCCTTTTTTAGCGCATATAAGCATCCTCTCTTGAGATTCGCTAAGCATAAATTCAAACGGCTCCATCCCCTCTTCACGAGCCGGTACTTTATCCAAATGCATAACCATTCCGCTTCCACTTCTGCCAGCCATTTCAAAAGAGCTGCTTGTAAGACCTGCTGCTCCCATATCCTGGATACCCACTATATAGTCATGTTTAAAAAGCTCCAAGCAGGCTTCAAGTAAAAGTTTTTCAGTAAACGGGTCACCTACCTGAACAGTTGGTCTTAAAGATTTATTCTCTTCGGTAAAACTGTCACTTGCCATAACAGCTCCGCCAAGACCATCTCTTCCTGTTTTGCTTCCCACATAAATGACGGGATTTCCTACACCTTCAGCTCTTCCGTAAAATATCTCATCACTTTTGCAAACTCCAAGAGTAAAAGCATTGACTAAAATATTGCCGTTATAACAATCATCAAAAAAGGTTTCACCTCCGACAGTCGGTACACCCATACAGTTTCCATAGTCTCCGATACCTGCAACTACCCCACGGACAAGATATCTCTGATATTTACCTGTTTTGTCATTTTTTCTGATACTTCCAAATCTTAATGAATTCATATTTGCTACAGGCCTAGCTCCCATGGTAAACACATCTCTGAGTATTCCTCCGACGCCGGTAGCAGCTCCCTGGTAAGGTTCGATAAAACTTGGATGATTATGACTCTCCATTTTAAAAACCGCCGCCAAACCATCACCTATATCTATAACACCCGCGTTTTCTCCCGGTCCTTGTATAACCCATGGAGCTTTTGTAGGAAAACCGTTTAGATATTTTTTGCTTGATTTGTATGAGCAGTGCTCGCTCCACATGGAAGAGAATATTTGAAGCTCCAACATATTGGGCTCTCTGCCCATTATATTTAAAATATCTTGATATTCATCTTTGGTAAGCTTTAATTTTTGAAGTGTAAGTTCGAGGTTATCCATCATTTTTCCTATATACTTAAGTAGTCTGAATTATACAAAAAAAGAGATAATGAGTTGCTTATTTTCCAAGACAAAAACTGCCAAACATTTTATCCAATATTTCATCTCTTTCAAATTTGGTTGTAATGGAGGAAATATAAGAGATTGCTTCATTTATCTCATAAGCCAATAATTCAAGCTCTCCTTCTTTCAAAGGTTCTTTTGCTTTTCTTATAGCTTTTAGAGCCTCTTTACAGCTTTGTATCTGTCTTACGGAAGTTAAAAGCAAAGCATCATCCTTGGAAGTAGTATCAAGATACTTTTTTAAAGTATCTATGACTATATCTACACTGTTTTTGGCACTTATTTTTACAGGGTAAAACTCTTTTAGGTTTGATATATCAAACCTATGAGGCAAATCTGACTTGTTTAAAAAAACAAATATTTTTTTATCTTTTTTATATTTTTTTATCATATCTATGATAGCCTCATCATCCTTGTCACACTCTTTTGATATATCAAACAAAGCTATAACAATCGCAGCTTTTTTCATAGAATCTATACTTCTTTGCACACCAATTTTTTCTATACTGTCTTTTGCTTCCCTTATACCTGCAGTATCTACTATCTTTACCAAGTGAGTTCCCAGCTTTATTTCTTCCTCTATGGTATCTCTGGTAGTTCCTGCGATGTCACTTATGATAGCTCTTTGATAATTTAAAAGTTTATTTAAAAGAGAGCTTTTGCCGACATTTGGTTTGCCGACTATCGCTATATCAAAGCCGTTTATCAATCCCTCTTTTTGAAGACTAATTTGAACGATTTTATTTAAAACTTGCTCAATATATTCAAGTTTGTGTTTAATCTCATTTTCCAACTCTTTGGGCAAATCCTCTTCAGCATAGTCAATGTTTACTTCAATGTAAGCCAATATCTCTACAAGCTTATCTCTCAAATCATTTACGAAATCCCTCAAATCACCTTTTAACTGCTTTGAGAGAAGATGAAGTGCATCTTCACTTTTGGTTTCTATAATTTTTGCTATGGCTTCAGCTTTTGTTAAGTCAATTTTACCGTTTAAAAAGGCTCTTTTTGAAAATTCTCCGGGATTTGCCAACCTAGCACCTATATTTATCACCTCTTTTAGTATAACATTTGCTACAACTATACCGCCATGACATTGAAACTCGACTATATCTTCACCTGTAAAACTGTGTGGAGATTTAAAATAGATGATAATAGCTTCATCGATAATGGAGCCGTCTTCTTTGTAAAGATATGACAAAGTTGCATATCTTGGAGTGAGATTATTTTTTTTTGAAAGTTTGAGTGCGATTTGTTTGGCTTTATCTCCACTAACTCTTATAATGGAGATAGAGCCTATGCCGTGAGCAGTCGCGATAGCCGCGATAGTATCCATTACTCTTTATTTTTATCTCTGTTAAAATCATTTACAAGGACATATTTGCCACCGTTTCTTGCAGTCCTGATTCCTACATATTTGTCAGGAAATTCTGCTCTTAACTCTTCAAGAGCAATTTTTACCAAGATTCCGTCTAGTACTTTTGTTTGGGCACGTCCGTTATTTTTTATCTTTTCTATTACATGTTCGAGATATTTCTTTATCATCTCTTTTTGGTTGCTCAAAAACTCAGCTATTTCAAGCCTTACATTTACATCATACTTGATATTTGCCCAATTATACAAAAGATATGAAAAAGCTTTATATCTATATCCTTCTTTACCTATTAGAAGTGCTGCATCTTCTCCGTCTACATAGATACAAACTGTATTATCATTGTATTTTTCTATCTTTTTAAGCTCTATTTCATAGCAACTTGCACTTAAGAGTTTTTTAACACCCTCTTCGATTTGTAGCATAACTTCATCATTTACACTGCAAACTGGTGAATTTTTAGAGCTACTTCTGTTTT
>CAZMKH010000034.1:0-9243 GCA_964566455.1 uncultured Campylobacteraceae bacterium
CTCAAAGTTGAAACTACAACTTTTTGATCTTTCATTGTTCCTTTGCTGATAACTGCAACAGGATAATCTTCAGGTTTTCCTATATTTATCAAATTTTTACAAATTTTTGAAAGATTGTGATACCCCATAAGAAAGACTATAGTTTCATCACCTTTTAACATTTCCCAGTTTACCTGAGAGCCTTTTTTGTTTGGAGCTTCATGGCCTGTTACAACTTTAAAAGATGCCGATACACCCCTGTGAGTTACAGGAATTCCTGCATATGCAGGAGCGCTTACCGCGGAAGTAACTCCGGGAATTATCTCAAACTCTATACCTCTTTGACTTAGATAACTGCCCTCTTCTCCCCCTCTTCCAAATACGAAAGGATCTCCGCCTTTTAATCTTACAACCACATTGTATTTGAGTGCATTTTGATATATTACTTCGTTTAGCTCATCCTGGGGTATAGTATGCTTGCCATCCTCTTTTCCGACATAGATAAATTCACATCCATCTTTTGCCTCTTTTAAAATTTCAGGATTGGCAAGTCTGTCATAAATGATGACATCAGCCTCTTTTACAACCTTTAAAGCTTTTAGAGTCAAAAGCTCCATATCTCCGGGACCTGCTCCCGTTAAATATACTTTTCCCACTATTTGACTCCTCTTTGTTTATCACTTAAGTAGCAAGATGGATCATCTGCCCACAAATCCCCGCTTATTGCATACGCCCTGCTTCTACTCCCGCCATTACAAATATCAATAACTTTACAATCTTTGCATTTGCCGCTTATATCTCTTGGAGTAATTCTTAGTTTATTCAATATTTCATTTTTATTATCAAGCCAAATTTCATCAAAACTTTTTCTATTCATATCTCCTATCACAAAAGGAAAGAATGGATCCGGTTTTACTTCAGCGATAGAGTTAATATTGCCCAGTCTTCTTCCTGCACTGTTTCCACCCCATTTTTTGAGTCTTTTTATCATCTCATCTTTTAAGTGTGGATACTCTTTTGAGAATTTTTCCAAAAGAATGATAGCATCCATCTCCATATTACCCGTAACTATATCTATTTCTTTACCTGATTTTTGATATTCAAGAGCTTTATCTATGATAAAATTGACAAATTCAAGCCTTTTTTCTTTGGTGATATCCATTTTCAGATTGTCAAGTCCTCTTCCACTGTAAACCAAATGAGAAAGATACAGCTTGTTTACACCTATCTCTTCGGCAAGATTAAATATATCATAAAAGCTGTCCTCAGTCTCTTTTGTCATGGTAAATCTGATACCGGCATTGCCACCGTGAGCCTGTATAAGTTTTATGGCATCTATACTTTTTTCATATGCTCCTTCAAGCCCTCTAAATTCATCATGTACCTCTTTTATGCCGTCTATACTGATACCGATATAGTTGAATTTCTCTATAATTTTATCGACATTTTTTTCACTGATATAGAGTCCATTTGTTGAGAGATAGGTTACGATGCCTTCATCTCTCATCTTATCGGCTATATCAAATATATCTTTTCTAATAAGTGGCTCTCCACCACTGAATATGACAAATTTTACTCCCGCATTTTTTAAATCTTTTATACTATTTAGTATAAATTCAGTCGTTAAAAAATCTTTTGAGTTCGGATCAGCATAAGAGTAGCAGTGATGACAAGAGAGGTTGCACCTGTTTGTAAAGTTCCAAATGATTATATTGCCGTCAAGCTCTCTGCTCTTTTTACCGCTGATAACTGAGTTTATCAGGTTTGATACTCTTAACACTTTTTACTTCTTATCGTTAATTTTATATATAAATATACCTGATGGTTTTGGAACAGGCCACATAAAATGTTTCCACCAGCCATTTACATTATATGCAAGAACTTGATTTTTGCCGTTTACTGATATATACAAGTGTCTTCCGTCACTTGCCCATCTGACATGCAAAACCATTCCACCAAAATCAAAGTTTTTTATCACTTTTAGTGTTTTTGTATCAATGATTTGAACTTTTGGAAAATCTTTTCCGCTAAAAGTTACCGCAAGATATTTTTTATTGGGACTAAGAGATGTAAAAACCGGATTGCCTATAACATTTATAGCTTTTACCGGTTTAAATGAGTGAGTAAAAACAAATACCTTTTTTGCTCCAACTGCCGGAATAAAAAAGTAACCTTTGGATACGCTCCAAAACCCAAAATGCGGAACCTTCAAAACTCTGTCTTTTTTACCGAGTTTTAGAGGAATTCTCTTATATTTCATAGTGTCAAGATTGAGTACTCCAAGAAATGGCGAGTTGAAAAAACCGCTTACATAGAGATTTTTATCTATCAAAGCATCAAAAGGAACTTGACCTACTTTTTTAAACTTTTTATATAAAACAAAGTGAGGTTTTTTTGCTTTTGGAGTTTTGTTTTTCATTACCCATATCTGATCGCTATCCATACATTCAAAGATAAGATAGTTTTTATAAAGCTTTATGCCTACATTTCTACTGTCTGTTTTTATGCTTTGGATAGGCTTTAAGTCACGACTTAAAATCTCTACAGTTTTATTGTCATAATTTGCAACTGCCAAAAAGTTTTTACCGATTATAAATCCAATAGCACTTTTGCTTGTTTTATACTCTTTTTCTTTTACCTCTTTTACAGGATCAAACTTTATAACATACCCGTCTCTGGTGATGACATATCCATCTTTTCCTTTAAACTTTACAACTGCATGGTTGAAGTTGTGCATATGTTTTATCTCGTTTGTTAAAAGATTGTGATCAATTACAGCTAAAGCTGAATTTTCTCTTTCAACTACAAATATTTTATCTCTGGCATACAAAGATAAAATTCCAATCAACAAAACAAGCAAAATTTTTCTCATTTTTTATCCTTAAAACTTAGTATATATGTAACGATAGCATTTATCTGGGTGGCATTCAAGTCATTAAAGGAGGGCATAGAGTTTCTTTTGTAGCCCAATTTTTTATACATATCTTTAGGTGAAAGTATTTGAGCAATTATTTCATCCTTTTTTCTTTTGTTGGCTATCTCTTTAAATGATGGTCCAAAAGCCTGGGCGCTCTGATGATGACATCCCCAGCAATATGTATGAAAAACCTGCATCGCAACACTATCCTTCGCAAAACAAAAGGTAGTAGAAAATAAAATTACTGCTATAAAATATCTCAATTTGTCCCCTATTTGATCGGTTTGGTAACTTTTTTTGTCAATAGCGGTTTATCAAGTCCACTCTCAGACAAACCTATAAAATCAATACACTCTTTTTTTGCAACAATCATATAAAACGAGGCTGTTATTTTATCACCTTTTTTAATATTTTTGATAAAATAATCATATCTTTTGCTTTTTTTTGCTCCAAGATTGTTGTACCACTTATAAGATGTTGCATCATACGGGATAATAATTTTTTTATTTCCTTTTAAATAGTCATATTTAAAATATGCATTTTTATCTTTTTTATTACTCCAAATAATTTTCCCATCTCTTTTTACAATAACTCTTAAAAACATTTCTCTTGCTGACTGTATGATAAGAGGATGCGCCATCTTATTTTTAAGTGTAACAATTATATGATATCTTTTCTTAATATTAAGTTTTAAACCGATACTTTTTCTTCTCATTTCATCATTATGTACGCCATAAAAAAAGTGGCTTCTGTGTTTTAGCCTTGCTCGCTTGTTCATATTTTCATTGCCACCTTGAATATACGGCATATGGCACTTGATACACTCTTTTGACGACTGCTTATCATCCATCGCTTTAAATATCAGTAAGTCATTTTTGTTTCTTTTGTGCGAATGACACCCTTTGCAGACATTATCTTTATACAAAGGGTTGTTTAAAGATGAGTGTTTGTCGTTGTCGTCAGGATTTTTAAGCTCCCCGTAAAGGCTAGGCTTGTAACCCTCAGTCTGCTTTGTCAAAATGATGTGATTGTACCTGTGAGCTTTTTTTATATAAGCTATCTCATGGCATAAAAAGCAAGATATCGCATCTTTTTGTCTGATATTATTACTATTTGGTCTTTCTCTTCCGTCAGCCAAAGCTTCCAGGTTTTGAGCTGCAGGCATATGACAAATAGCACAGTCATACTTTTTTGTGCTTATTTTATCTGCAATATGTCTATGAAGTATATCATTAAAATAACCCTTGGAGTGATATGACCTTTGATATTCATTATAGATATCCCTGTGACACTCTTTGCAAGACTTATTTGAAAGATATACTGACCAAGACAATGAAAAAGATATAAATATAAGTAAAAATATACGCATTTTTTTACTTTAAAAAGAGGTTATCGCCTGCCATAAAAGGCAGACGATAGAGTTTTATGCACCCGGTGTTTCTTGTCTGTGCTCAACAGAGTAAGTAAAAGTAGGTGTTGTCAAATTGTAAATATATTTTACAAATTTACCTTTGTTTGTATAGATACCTATCCTTCCGGTAGTCCACTCACTGATAAATACCCATTTACCGTGATTTGCCGGTTCAGCATGAAGAAGTCTAGGCTGAACAGGTTTGGCAACTTTTGCTCCATGTTTTGCAGTATAAGGAACTAAAGTTTCATTAGAAATTTTAGATTTAACCTCTTTGTGCTTAACTGTTTTATATTGCGTAGCATCCCAAGTTTGTAGAACTTTTCCTGATTCTGCATCTATAAGTCTTCCTTTTTTCTTGCCAACTTCTATAATTCTTGCAACTTTAAGCGTCTGCTTGTCAATAAGATAAACTTTATTGTAATTATGAGGTCCGCCAAGAACACAGTCAGACCAGATGTATGGAGTATCTTTACTTGTTCCTACAAAAAGTCCGCCACCTGCAGTAGGTACATTTGCAACAACTTCATTGTTCATATCCCATATAACAACATCACCGACATTCATACTGTTTGTAGCATTGAGTTGTCCATATTTGTCATTGTACCAAGAGCTTCCTTGTCCTGGATGTGGTTTGGTACCGGGGCCTGTATAAATTTTAGCAGCTAATTTCTTAGTTTTAAGATCTATTACGCCCATAAGGTCACTTCCCTGAGAAGCAACATAAACAAATCTTCCTATCTCTTTTCCTTCATTTTCGAATGCGTCATGAAGAACTTTACCGATATTTGGTATATCTCCTACTATTGGGAAGTTTGGCTTGGAATAGTCAACTATATATACATGGCCGCCATCTTTAAGCGCAAAAGTAAAGTATGGACCATATGGTGTGTCAGCTATATAAGCAACTCTGCTGGGTCCTATGTTTCCATCAGTATCAATAACACTTGAAGTTGGATATACTTTTAGAGGCTCCAAAGTCATAGCATCACAAAGAACAGCTCCACCAGGATTGTAGTTTCCTGCCATTACATATTTACCGTCAGGGCTTACAGCCAAACCTCTACTCTCCTGACCTACTTGAACGCTAGCTATCGCCGGTTGACCTGGAGCGTTAAGATCAAACATGGTAAGTCTTCCGGATCTGCTAATGGAGTATGCATATCTTGGAATTCTTTTATTTGTAACAGTAACATGCACAGCAAATCCTGCTTTGTGTCTACTCAGAACTTTTCCTGTTGTATTGTCTATAAAATCAACCAAAGAAGCATCTCTTTCAGTAGCAAAAGAGATATCTTTTACACTTTTAACATCCGTTGGAGTAGGATATTTTTTATAAAGTTTTGCTCTGTCAGCCAATTTTTTCCATGTTTTTTTAACATCCTGCAATGAAAGCTTCAATGTAACGGTATTTTTCCAGTTCATTAGCCAGTCAACCATGGCTGCAGCATCATCTTTTGAAAACAGATGCTTCCATGCCGGCATAGCGGTTCCTGCTCTGCCGTTCATAATGGTTTCAGCCAACATTTGAGCATTTTTCTTTTTCAGTGCTTTTGGCCTAAGATCAGCTCCGACACCACCTTGATGTATCGGTCCGTGACACCCTTGACACTCTTTTTCGTAAACTTTTGCCAAATCAAGTTTACTTGTACCCGCTTGAGCCATGGTAGCTACAAGCATTGTACCCGCAGCTATACTAAGTAAATGACCTATTTTCATTTTTCCTCCTTTGAAAATCTTCCCGACCCCATACAAGTTTTAGTTTTTAAACTAATACCAAAATTTTATCATAAGACAAAATTTTTAACCTTGACCTGAGTCAAGTCAATCTTTGTTTTCTCTTTCAAGTCTTTTTTTCTCTTGAAAGTAAATAAAAAACATTGGAAGAACTATAATAGTATGTAAAAATATAGTCAGTGTTAAAGGTCCTTGGTTTAAAAAACCAAAGAAACTTGGTACTACATCCGTAAATTGTTCAAACATATCTGCCTCCTTTATTCATATACATTTTCAGGATTTTTACTGATGGTAAGCAAATCTTTTGCCAAGTAGAAAAATCCGACTGTTGTTACTATACCCATGATAAGTCTCCAGTCCATTGCCTGAGACATCCATAGTTGATTTTGGGCATCAAAATAAGCTTGCCATGTTCCGCCAAGTTGAGCTCTTGCTATAAGCACCTGCTCATATCCGGCTATAGTCAATGCTATTGTCATTCCGACAACACCGAATGTTATAAGAAAGATTGCCATTTTTGAAGCAAAAGTAGCTCTTAATTTTTTGATACCGTGTTTTCCCTGCACTGCAATATAAAACATTGCTATAAGTATAGTAGCGTAAGCTCCAAAAAATGCAAGGTGTCCGTGAGCAGCAGTAAACTGAGTACCGTGAGTATAGATATTTACCTGTGGCAATGTGTGGAAAAATCCCCAAATACCGGCACCCAAAAAGTTTCCAAAACCATTGGATACAAGCCACATAAGAGCAGGAGTGTTGTTTGAACTGGTATCTTGCCCGCTTCCGGCTTTCACACCTTTCTCTTTTCCCCAGTCATACAAAACATGCACAAACATACCGACAAGAGGCAAAGGCTCCAATGCGCTAAACAGTGCACCTATCTCCCACCAGTACTCTGGTGTACCTATCCAAAAGTAGTGATGACCAAGCCCTAAAATACCAGAGCCAAAAAGCATGGCAACTTCTATCCACAGCCACATTTCAACAACTTGTCTGTTTGCACCTACAACTTTTATAAGTCCGTAAGCTGCCAAAGCACCTACAAAAACTTCCCATGTAGCTTCAACCCACAAGTGGATAACCCACCACCACCAGTATTGATCCATGGAGATATTGTCAGTGAAGAACATCCCGGCAAGATATAAACCGGCAAGTGCTATCATGTCTGAAAGTATAACAGTCATAATGCCTGTTCTTCTTCCTTTTATAGAAGTTAAAAATGTATTTGCCAAAAATCCAAGTACAACAACAACTATACCTATATCAGCCCATCTTGGAGCTTCTATATACTCTCTACCTTCTGTTATAAGCCATATGGTACTGTCTTTTGCAGGTCCTACCTGGATAAATATATAAACAAGCACTACTACGGCAACTGCCAAAGTCAATATCCAAAAAAGTAACTTCGCAATTCCTATACCGACTACCTCTATACCTGTTTCTTCAGGTAAAAGATAGTAAACCGCACCTATCATTGCATACAGCATCCAAACAACCATAGCATTGATGTGTATCATTCTTGTAATGGAAAAATCTAGCACATCATATAAAAAGCTTGGGTAAATAAATTGAATGGCACTGACCAAACCTAGAAGTAATTGAGCTCCAAAAAGTATCATAGCAACAGTAAAATACCAACTGGCTAATTTTTGTCCTTCATATTTATAACTATTTTGTCTTTGCATAGACTACTCCTTCCTTTATCTTTCCAAAACCTCTTGGAAAACCGTTTGTATCTATCGTCGCCATATGTTTTAAAAAAGCAACCAAAGCTTTTGCCTCTTTTGGAGTAATTCCAAGATTTGGCATCATTCTGGCATGAGTCGGATATTTGCCCGGATGCTGCAAAAATTCAGCCATAGCTTCCTCTTTTGTACTTTTTCCGGTCATTGCCTGCATAGGACCATCTTTTTGCCACATAGGATCAAGCCATGCTTTGGTAAGGTCAGGAGCATAATACGCACCATTTCCCAAAAGCGTATGACAATCCATACAGTTTTTTGCCTGAGAGGCAAGCTTGCCTAAACGTAAAAGAGCATCTGCCTCTTGTTGAGAGTAGTCATCTCTTCCAAAAAATTTCTCCTTTACTTTAAACAAAGAATTTCCCTTGCCGTCATCTCCTCCAATAACTGGAACCTCATGACCTCTTCTTTGGTTCATTTTGTACTCAACCTTATAGTTGATTACAGTCGCGGACGGTACTCTTTTTACGACATGGTTATCTATGTCTTTTTGAGTTCCCATTGATATTTGACCCATTGTGTCAAATGTCAGCCATATCAGCAATAGTGCTGAAAAACCTGTCACCCATACGGCAGATCTTTGCCAAAAACGATTATCCGTCCAAACGGACACTTTCTTTCCAGACATCAGTCCTCCTTTAACGTATTGTTGTCATATCTTTCTTCAGATTTCGTTATAAGATAGTAGTAAATATGCGGTACCATCAAATAAGCGAACATTGCAATAACCATTGCCTTTACGGTAAAAGGCTGGGAATGCATTTTTTCTGTCATAAAATATGTACTGTAAACTTGTAAACCCCAAAACAGATATGCCAATATGTCATACTTTTTACTTAAAATTTGCATTTTAACCAATGTAATGACACTTGCATAAAACAGTCCAAATACCAATATCAAAGATGCGGAAACAAATATAGGCAGGAAGTCTTGTGCTTCAATGATGGGTCTGACAAATAACGGTCCTGTCATATTCAATCCTTACTTTTAAATTAATATTTCAAACTATTGATTGTATTTTAATCAAAAATGGTGTAATATTCATTGATTTAAATCAATAAATTATAATAAATTCTTATAATATAATAGTAAATGATAAATATCATAAGATAAATTTATTATTAATCTCATTTTAAGGACAATGATTATGAAAGATATAATTTTCATATTGGTATTTTCTGTAGTACTGCTTTTTTTCTCAATATATCCGGCAATTAAAATAGTTGAATTTATAGAAAAAAGAAAAAAACTTTCTTCCAGGGAGCACAATATATATACTGTAGTATTTACAATATTGATATCATTGTTGGGAGGATTGTTTTTAAAGTATTTTTAGAGTTGTTCTATACTCTATTGATAAAGAGATTTTAAAGCATCAACATCAAGTATTTTCATTTGGTGGTCTTTGTCCATTTCAATATAATTGGACTTCTTAAATTTAGTAATTGTTCTTGAAA
>CAZMKH010000035.1:0-8946 GCA_964566455.1 uncultured Campylobacteraceae bacterium
GAAGAAAAACATTTGTGCTGGCCAAGAGGCAATTATGATGATAAACTTGTAAAATTGGCTCAAGATATCGGCTATGAAATGTTATATACTACAAAAAGAGGAGTAAACAAACCTGATAACAATCTAACACACATCAAAAGAATATCAATGAAAAAAGATGATAAATGGCTAAGAAAAAATATACTTATTTTTTCAAACAATGCCCTAGGTAATTTATATGCAAAAATTAAACCCGAATAAAATACTAATAATTAAATTTAGAAATATCGGTGATGTCCTCCTGATAACACCGCTGATTGCAAATCTAAAAAAAGCTTATCCAAATGCAAAAATAGATGTCGCTTTAAACAAAGGTACAGAAGAGATGATAACGCTCAACCCAAACGTAAATGATGTTATCATTTATAACAGAGAAAAAATAAAATCTTTCAAAGGCACCAAAAGAATATGGGAAGAGATAAAATTTGGATACGAGATAAAAAAAAGAGGATATGATATCGTTATAAATACAACAGAAGGAGACAGGGGGGCTCAATTGGCACTTACAAGTGGAGCAAAAGTAAAAATCGGTTACAAAAGTAAAAAGAACCGCTTTTTGAAAAATGTATTTGATTACCAATTGCCTCCTCAAGGCTTTAGACATACAATCGATGCCAATTTGGATGTGCTAAGAGTCTTAAATCTACCGGTAACAGATAAAAAAGTAGAAATTTTTTGGAGCAAAAAAGATGAAGAAGTTGTTGATAGAACTTTAAAATGCAAAGATTTTATCCATATCCATCCGGTATCAAGATGGTTGTTTAAATGCCTTGATAATGAAACAGTAGCTAAAATTATTGACTACTGCAAAATAGAGCTAAAAAAGGAAGTGGTTTTAACTTCCGCTCCTGTAAAAGAGGAGTTGAACAAGATGGATTCTATCATAAAGTTATGCAAAAGCAGTCCAAAAAATCTTTCAGGCAAACTAACTCTCAAACAAACAGCATACCTCAATTCAAAATCAAAACTTTTTATAGGCGTGGATACAGCCATTATGCATATAAGTGCGGCTAACGGTACTCCTGTTTTGGCGTTTTTCGGGCCTAGCGGAGCTGATCACTGGGGACCGTGGGATAACTCATATATGCTGTCTGGATACACCAAAAGAAAAGGTATGCAAACTATGGGGATACATACAGTATTGCAGAGAGATTGGGAGTGCATCCCCTGTGGCAAGGATGGATGCAATGGAACAAAGATAAGTGACTGTTTGATAAAATTTGATATGAAAATTATTGAAAAGATGATAAATGACAAACTTGAAAAATAAAAAAATTTTACTTGTAAGAAACGATAACCTGGGAGATCTTATTTGCACTACTCCCTCAATTGAAGCATTAAGAAAAAAATACCCCGAGAGCCAAATAGATATCGTGGTAAACAGTTACAATTATATAGCTATAAAAAACAATCCTTTTATAGATAATATTTACAGCTATACAAAACCAAAACACAAAAAAGTCATAAACGACAAGATAAAAGCAGGCCTGGGAAAACTTAAAATGCTTTGGGATATAAAGCGGGAAGATTATGATATCGCTGTTGTTTTTAGAGGGGGTTATTCGAAATCAGCTGAACTTTTTTCCAATATCAGTGGAGCAAAAAACAGAATTGGTGTAAAAAATACAAAAAACAGAGATAACTTCAATATACATATACCTGTAATAGCCGACAAACATGAAGTAGAGTTTTGTTTTGACTGCCTAAAGCCGCTTGATGTAGAATATAATGGTGAAAAAACATACTTTTACATCTCTGATGAATATATAAAAAAATTCCAAATATATAACGGTTCTACTATTTTTCATATTTCAGCCAGAATGAAACCAAACCAAATGTCATATGAAAAATTAAAACAAATATTGCTTAAATTGAACAAACCGATTCTTTTAACTGCCGACCCCAAAGATTGGAACATGGCAAAAGAGCTGGAAAAAAGTACAAAAGCAACTTTTATAAAAACAAAAAGTTTTTTAGATTGGGCTGGAGTAATAAAAAATTCAAAATTATTTATTACTTTGGAAGGAGGTGCTATGCACATTGCTCCTGCTCTTGGTATAAAAACTATAGCACTTTTCGGATGCTCCAATATTAACAAATGGTATCCGTGGGGCTTTAAGCATTTAACAGTACAAGATGAAAGCAAAATGGCAAAAAATATAAAAAATAGTTTAATAATTGAAAAAATAAAGGAAAACATGTGAGTTTTTTTGAAAAAATAATCCTATATTTTTTATCCAAAAAACAAATTGAAAAAACTGAAAATATACCTATGGAAAATATAGATACAATATACTGTTTCTCCAATACTGCTATAGGCGATACATTATTTAATACTCCTGTATTTAGAAGTCTTAAAAAACATTATCCAGAAAAAAAGATTGTTGCTGTCTTAAATCCTGTAAACTATAAACTGTTTGAAACAAATCCATATATAGATGAAATTATGCTCTATTCAGGAAAAACAAAACACTTTTTAAAGTTTTTAAAACAATTAAAACAAAAAAGCCCGAAACTTATCTTGTTGCTGCATTCAAATGACCCGCAAGCAACATCTGTTTCTGTTCTTTCTGGAGCACAGTATATCATTAAAATTCCAAACATCAACAACCCCTTAAACAGGTGGCATACAAATATACCCCGGGAGGGTGTTAAACAAAAGCATGGAATATTTAACAGATTGGAGCAACTTAAGCTACTTGGAATAGAAGAAAATAACTGCACTATGGATTTGCCCTTAAAAGAAGAGTGGAAAAAAGAGGTTGAAAATTACTTTGAAGCTAACAATATAAAGTATTCTAAAATAATTGCTTTGCAAATTGGTGCATCAACACTCAGCAGAATGTGGTTTAATGACAAGTGGGCAAATCTGGCAAAGCAACTTTTAAAAATATATCCTGATATAAAAATTGTATTGACCGGCAGCCCCAATGAAGAAAAATTGACACAAAAAGTTCAAAATCTGATAAATGACCCGAGAGTAATCAATTTGTCCGGTCAATTCTCGCTTGGAGGAGCTGCTGCACTTCTTGGCAAAGTAGATTTGTTGATTACTCCCGATACCGGCCCTTTACACATAGCAACCGCTTTAAAAACACCTACAATAGGTTTTTTTGTAGTAGCTCATCACAGTGGAAGCAATGCATGTTATGATAAAGAAATACATTTATATATCCAAAAAGAGAAAACCTGCTCCCCATGTATAGCAAAAAATTGTAAATATGCAAAATGCATGCTTCAAATAGAAGTCGATGAGGTTATCAAAAAAGTGAAGGAATTGATGTGAAATTTTTAAGAAAATTAAAAAAATCAATTAAAAAAAGATATAAAAAAATAAGATGCTACCTTCAAAATGGAAAAAAGATACTTGTTTTAAGTGATTCACATGGCGGAGTTTTTGAATACATTTTTGAAAATGACTTGTTTGTTCCTCACTATATAAATGTTGATATGGTTGGCGGAGCTACCGCCTGGGGACTTAATAAAGAAAATTCAACTACCGAATCCTTTGAAAAATATAAACGAATCATGAAAATATGTAAAGATTTTGATATAGTTATTATACAATTGGGCGAAGTAGACAGTGCTTTTATTTGGTGGAAAAAAATGGAAGCGGGATTAAGCAAAGAAGAGGTGCTGGAGCACTCCATAAAAGGTATAAAAAAATTAATAGACTATATTCAAAAAAACCATAAGTTTAAAATTATCCTGGCCGGGACTGTTTTGCCTACACTAAAAGAGGGTCAAATGAGCAAAGGAAAAGATGTCGAATTAAGAAAAAAAGTAAATATTCCACAGCTTGAGAAGACTAAAATTATACTGGAATATAATGAAAAAATGAAAAAATTGGCTAATGAATACAACTTGGACTATATTGACATCACAGAAGAAACACTCAACCCAAATACAGGTGTGATAGATGACAGGTTTATAAGACATGATATCGTAGACCATCACCACAACTTTAGTGTAACAGCTGATTTATGGATAAAAAAACTGGATATCATAAAATGAATATACTAATCGTTTCACATGGTGCGGCACTGGGAGGCAGTCCAATATCAGCCTTGAATATTGGAAGGTTTATTGATAAACAAAACTTCAATCCTGTTTTTGTATTTGGTGAGGATGGACCTATCGTTAGCTTGGCACGCAAAGAGGGATTTAAGGCCCATGTTGTTAAAAAAAGGGGGTTTTGGAGCATACCTATGATGTTGGACATTTATAAAATTATTAAAAAAGAGAGTATCGATTTGATTCATCTTAATACTTTTACCTCCTATTATAAGTACCCGGCAATTACAGGAAAATTTTTAAATAAAAAAGTTGTATGGTTTGTAAGAGAAAATCCTGAAGAAAAAAGATGTATAAGACTGGCAAAGTATATCAATAAATATGCAGATAAAATAGTTACAGTTTCATATGACACGGCCAATCACATGAGCTATGCCGATAAAAACAAATTGACTACTATTCACAACGGAATAAATATAGATTTTTGCAAAGAAAACAAAAACAGCTATGATATTCTGGGGCTGGATAAAAACTATGAATACATAACCACTATTGCCTCTATAGAAAAACGCAAAGGCATAATAGAACTTATAGAATCTTTCGGGTCAGTTCAAAACTCAATAGATAAAAGCATAAAACTCTTAATCGTAGGCAAAGACAGGACACAAAAACAGGAGTACCTTAAAAAAGTCAAAGAAACTATATCCAAACTGAATTTAAAAGAGAGGGTTATACTCTACGGGGAAAGTAAAAATATCAAAGAGATAATGCAAATTTCAAAAATTTTTATTTTAAACGCTTATTGGGAAGGGCTTTCTAGAGTATTGCTTGAAGCTATGATTTGTGCCAAGCCTATACTTGCCAGTAAAAACGGAGGAAACAAGGAGCAGGTTTTTGATAACATCAACGGTTTTACATTTGAAGCAGGAAACACTGAAGAATTATCAAGTAAATTGTTAAAGATTTTAAATTCTGATTTAAAAAAATTTGGTGAAAATTCAAAAAAAATAGCTGTAGAAAAGTTTGATATAAGAGAAACTACCAGGAAGATTGAAAATCTTTATAAATCATTGAAATAAAATTTTTTATTTCATATTCTTGTTTTTTATTGATTTTGTATATATCGGAACAATTTGTTTTGTATGGTGCTTTAAATATAAAACTAAAAGGGGTACATTTTGCATTTGATTTAACAATCAATACATTTTTACCCAAAGGTTTTTGTTCTTTCATGTGGCACGGACCCGCAAAGTTTATCAAAGGGACATTTGCCATATCGGCTATATAACTGTTGCCGGTATCTGAAGAAATATATAAATTCATTTGTGAAATACAGTAAGGCAAATATTTTAACTCAACTTTCCCCAGTAAAGATATTATTTGGTTGTTTATGTTTAACTTCATAATATTACTCAAAAATTTCTCTTCATCTTTCAGGCCAAATATATATATATCAAGATTGTATTCATTTAGGATAGAAAAAATTTTTTTCCAGGTTTCTGTATCAATTGTTTTTAGTTTATTTCCGGCTGTCAGACTTATGCCGACGCTAAATTTTTGAGTCTGAAAGATATCAGTTGGCGGTTTTATCAGAGGTATTTTTTTTGGATATTTTTTTATATCCTTTTCACCAGTCATTGATAAGTAGGTTTTAACAGTCAAGTCATTCATTGTATGCTCTATTTGTTTCATACCGCTCATAAGAATTTTTTCATACCATTTTACAGCGTAGTGTTTGATGGTAATTATATTTTTTGCAAAAGTAATCTTAGCCAAAAAAAGATTGAAACTATTCGGCATTACTACATATACATTTGAATAATTTGTCCAATACAGCAATAACAAAGCTTTAATCTTATGCTTTTTAAGTTCTTGGATTATATATATATTTTCTATTCTCTCATCATTTTTAGCAAAATCGTAGTTTATTTTGTCTATAATAATATCAGTTTTTTGTAACACATCGAACATAACGGAGGTATTAATATAATCTCCTATCTTAGCAGTTTGTATAAGTAGATTTTTATGGGATTGATTTTTGCGGAAAAACGAAATAAAAAATAAAAACGGATATACTGCTAAATAAATAATAATATAATTCATATCTGGAATTATATCAAAAAAATCTTTTAAAAGGATTGGGAAGTTTGGGGATAAAAAAAATAATTTCTGACATAATATATTATGGATTATTTGTATTGGTATTTATTTTATCCATTCCTCATACGCTTGGCATAAGAAATATCGCTTTTTATTTGATTTTGATTTTAGCAATATATATATTTTTTAAACAAAAACTTTATACCTTGCTATATGACTTCAAAAAGAAACTTAAGCCTGTTATCATACTTTATACATTGCTTACGATATGGATTTTAATCGGTATATTTTTTGCTGATAACAAATCATATGTTATTAGTGAAATTAAGGGGCAGTGGTTTGTGCCTTTATTATATTTTTTACTCGGTTTATTTATATACACAATCAGCATTGCTCAAAACAGCTTCTTTAGTAAACATAATATTCTGTTTATTATATGTTTTGCTCTTTTTATTCATGTCTTATATATTGATTTGTATGCTTTTCACTATTACATCGACCATCATATAATTTTAAGAAGATTTGGTGGCTTGGAAGGCACTCCTGACAGAGCAAATATGCTGACAAACATGCTTTTGGCTCTACTTGCGGCAGAAATTATTTACAGGTTTAAAAAGGGTCAGCAAATGCTGAAAGTAAATAATTTTATACTTTTTGCGATGCTGGCACTTACAATACTAAGCTCAGTTGTTGAAGCAATGAGAAATGGCAGTGTAGCTATCGTTTTTATAGCTACAACAGGTATATTTTTTATGCTGTACAAGAATCACACCATTAAAAAAAGCTACAAAATTATGCTGTCTGTTTTTATAGTTTTATTTTTGTCTGCCCCTTTGCTTTATAATTTAAAAACAGACCCCAGATGGCAAACTCTTATCCAGACGATACCCATAGCACTTGATACAAAAAATAACCTCTATTGGCTTGACGGTAAAAAATATCCTATGCCAAAATTAAAAAATGGCAAACCGGTAAATGATTCAAATTATTCCAGAATAGCGTGGTTTAAAGTAGGCTTTATGTATTCACTAAAACACCCTTTGGGCATAGGTTATCAAAGAAACAGTTTTGGTTATGCAATGCAAAAACTGTATGGAAAACATGCAAGAAGTACTTCTCACAGCGGCTTAATTGATTGGCTTATAGGTATGGGTTATCCGGGAATTATCTTATGGGTATCGATTGTTCTACTTCTTTTTAAACTTATTATAGATTCATTTAAAAGCAATTACAGTTACTTTTCAATAGCCTCTTTTTTCATTTTGACAGGCAGCATGAGTAGATTTATAGTTGATCCCATACTCAGAGATCATATGTTTTTAACTTTTATGCTTTTACTTGGTGTATTGATAAGCGGAATGTTGATGGATAATGAAAAAAATAATCTTTCTTAGAGCAAACAAAACAAAATTTGGAGGAGCGGAAAATTATCTCTCAAGACTGGAGGATGAACTAAAAAAATCTCACATCAAGTATAAAACCATAAATTCAACCGCTCCGAAGTTTTTAACCAGCTGGGTAAAGGCTATCTGGTTCAATATTCAAGTTTGTTTATCAAAGAAAAACAATTTTTACTTTAGTCTTGAAAGAGTAAGTTGTGCAGATATTTACCGTGCAGGCGATGGAGTACACAAAGAGTTTGTAAAAAGAAAAAAAAGAAAAACAAATCCACTGAATATAGTTTATATTTTTTTGGAAAAAAAGTGTTTTAACAATTCCAAAAAAATTATTGCCAACTCCAATATGGTAAAAAATCAAATCATACAGACTTACAATATTTCTCCAAATAAAATATCAGTCATATATAACGGCATAAAACTAAAACCACAGGCAAATTACAGTGATATTAAAAAAGAGTTTGGTATAAATAATGAAAAAATAATTTTATATGTAGGCAGCGGATTTGAGAGAAAAGGTGTAAAAGAGGCTTTAGAGATAGTTTCCAAATTGAAACAAAAAGTTAAATTTATCATAATAGGCAAGGAAAAAAAGTTAAATTATTATAAAAAATTGGCAAATTCTTTACAGGTTGATACTGTTTTTACAGGTCCGAGGAGTGATGTTGACAAATTTTACTCAATGGCGGATATTTTTTTATTTCCTACCCATTATGAGCCATTTTCAAATGTTGTTTTGGAAGCCATGAGTTTTAAATGTGCGGTTTTTACAACCCTGCAAAATGGTGCTAGCGAAATACTTAAAAGTGAGTATATTATGAAGCAACCTGATGATTTTTCTGTTGTAGATAAAATAGATTATTTATTGGAAAATGAAAATGCTCTAAATTTTGCAAAAGAAGAAAATTTTAAAACAGTGCAAAATTTTACTATAGAAGAAAATGCAAAAAAGACCATGAAGGTTATAAATGAATATCTTCATTGAACTTCCTACATGGCTTGGCGATACTGTTATGACAACTCCCGCCATTGAAGGATTGATTGAAAAGTATCCAAATGCAAAGCTTACATTTTTTGGATCTTTTATATCGGTCGAAGCTTTAAAAGTTCATCCTAACTGCGTTAAAAACATCGTCGACAAGAGCAAAAAAAGCAAATCAAGACTGCTTTGGCTGTATAAAACAGCTAAAAAACTAGGGCAGTTTGATGTGGCAATCAGCTTTAGAAGCTCATTTGTAAGCACGCTGTTTTTAAAATTTATAAAAGCCAAAGAAAAATTACAATATGACAAAAATGCATTTCATGGACATCAAGTAGAAAAATATGCCTCATTTCTTGGTTTTAAACCTAAAAAATTAAAGCTTTACCAAAAACCTTTTGTTTATAAAAACAAAAC
>CAZMKH010000036.1:0-8751 GCA_964566455.1 uncultured Campylobacteraceae bacterium
ATCGATCAATCTTTTTCACTTGCCAAAATTTAAAAAAGCAAGTTTTTTACTAGAGGATAATAAGAAGATTGAAATTAATACTATCTATTTTTGATTTTAATTTAACAAAGGGAGAAAAAGAGTGATAAAAAAAATTATATTTATCATCATAACACTTATAATTATTGTTTGGGCAGCTTTATATTTAAAAAAACAAAAAGAGCAAGTTGATAATTTACCTGTAGCCAAAGAGTATTTAAAAAGTGTGGATATTGTTTTGACTAAAGAGGAGCAAATTTCACAAAAAAGAGAGTTTTTAGCAGAAATTTTACCATCTAAAAGTGCAAATATTGCTACAAAATTTACAGCTAGGATTAAAAAGATATATGTCAATGAAAATGATAAAGTTACAAAGGGTCAATTGTTAGTTTCATTGGATGATAAAGAGGTGTTATCAGCTTTATCATCTCTTAAAGAGCAACAAAATGCTCAAAAAATAGATGTAGCAAATGCAAAAAAGATTTATACAAGAAATATAAAACTATACAAAACAAATACAATCTCAAAAGATGTATTGGATAATTCAAAAGTGGCATATTATGCCAAATTATCTGCTCTTAAAGCTACTGCTGAAAAAATTATCCAAGCAAAAGCACAACTTCAATATCTAAATATAAAAGCTCCGTTTAGCGGCATAATAGGCTCTAAGCTATTGGATGACGGATCATTGGCATCTGCTGGAAAAGCCATCATAACTCTTAATACAAATGATCAAAAACTAATATTTCTATTTTCTCAAAATGATAAAAAGATAACAAAAAATCAAAGAGTTTTTTTAGACGGCAATGCGGTAGGATACATTTCCAAGATATATGATGATGCTAAAAATTCCCTTTTGGTAGCTGAAGTAAAGTTGGATAAAAAATTACCGTACGCAAACAAATCTTATAAAACTATTGAAGTAGAAGTTGGCAGCATAAAAGCTTGTACACTTCCTCTTAATGCACTTTTACATAAACAAGACGGAACTTATGTAATGGTGTATAAAGATAAAAAATTTTCCCAAAAAAAAGTACAAATTATTTTAGAAAATAGTAAAAAAGTTGCTATCTCTTCTTGTCTTAAAGAGCCTGTTGCTACTGCATCAGAGGCAAAATTATCTATACTTCCAACTTATGGAAAAATTATAGTCAATAGAGTCAAATAGCATGAAAAAGGATTTTTCTATCGTAAGCTATTTGCTTAGCAGACCATACTTTATATTTTCATTTTTGACACTATTTTTATTTTTAGGGGCTGTTGGATACAATAAAATAGATAGAAAACTATTTCCTGACTCCAACTACCCAACAGTAGCCGTTGTAGTTGTTCAACCCGGAGCTTCTGCAAAAAGTATAGCCACAAATGTATCCATCCCCATAGAGGAGGAGTTATATACATTAGACAAAATTAGAAGAGTTTACTCAACTACCATAGATGAAGTAAGTGTTATAAGTGCTGAATTTGACTATTCAAAGGATATTGATGCGGCTACAAGTGATGTAAGCAATTCTCTTGATAAAATAAAGTCAAAACTACCAAGCTCCATACTAGCTCCTCAAATCATAAAAATAACAGCGGCAACAGCTCCTATCGTTACTTATGCTATCAGCTCAAAAGATAACTCCATCCCTTTGGAAGATATAAGACAATTAGCCTCTACCAAAATAAAACATGACTTGATAAGACTAGAGGGTATTGCGGGTGTAGATGTATTTGGCGGATATGAAAAAGAGATAGAAGTTGTTGTTGATAAAGATAAATTGGATAAATACAATCTTGATATAGCAACCGTTATAGCAAAATTAAAAGCAAATGATAATGACTTTGCCATAGGCTTTATAACAAATAAAAAAATTAGGTATCTTCTTAGGTCAAAAGGAAAAAGAGATACTATTTCCAAGCTAAAATCAATCAATATAACAAAAGATATAAAGCTAAAAGATATTGCAAAAGTCTATTTTGGACATTATGATAACTCTGCAGAGTATTACGGTAACTCCAAACACTCAATCGCTTTGGCAATCCAAAGAGCAGAAAATGCAGATGTTATTAAAAGTATAAATTTAGTCCAAAAAGAGATAGATAAACTTAAACTCAAATATAAAAATCTTAACTTTACTATAACTGATACTCAAAAGGATACTGTTGTTCAAAGTACTGACAATATGTTCGAATCCCTAAGAGATGCTATCGTTATGTCAACTATAGTGGTATTTTTCTTTTTAGCATCTTTTAGACAAGTTTTGGTAGTACTTGTAACTATACCTCTTGTATATGCATCAACGGTAGCACTTATGTGGGTTATCGGTATTGAGTTTAATGTTGTAACTTTAACAGCTATTATCTTGGCTCTTGGACTACTGCTTGATGATGCCGTTGTGGTAATGGAAAATATAGAGCGGCATTATCGTGAAATGAATGATGAGATACATAAAGCCGTTTATGAAGGTACAAAAGAGATAATGTTTGCAGACCTCAGTGGAACTATTACAACCATGATAGCACTCTCTCCTATGCTTTTTGTCGGTGGTTATCCTCAAACTATCTTTCAGCCGTTAGTGGGAACACTTTTGCTTGCTCTTGCTGCTTCTTATGTTATATCTATCACGGCAGTACCGCTATTATCGCTAAAAATCCTTACTATCAAATCCCCAATCATCTTAAAAAGTGAAGCACTTTTTGAAAAATTTGTAGGAGGTTTCAGCGAGGCGATAGCAAACTTTTTTGCAACTGCCGTATCATGGGCTATCAAAAGTAAAAGTATCGCATTTGTCTATATCGCTGTTTTGATATTTTTATTTGCCATAAGTATAAAAGTTGTAATGCCGGTTATCGGACAAGAGCTAATGCCTCCTATGGATACAGGTGGAGTTAAGATAAGCATTACGGTTGATCCGAATTTACCCATAGAAGCTAGTAAAAAAGTAGTAAAAGAGGCAAACAAGATCATAAAAGAGCAAGGAAAATTACTCTATCTTTCAAGTGCTATCGGTAGTGAAGCAGGTGTCATGAGTATAGGAAGCGGTAGCGGGATAGACCATATAAGTATAACAGCAACTTATGTTGATAGACACCATAGAAAAGAGAGTATTTGGCAAATAGAAAGAAAATTAAGAGATAAATTAAACAAAATAAAAAATATCCAAAGTGTTGATGTTGTTGACTATGGTGCAACGGCATTGGCAAGCTTAAGAGCAAACATAGATGTTACTTTATATAGTGATGATTTGAATAATTTGCAAAAAGCTGGAGATATGGTTGCTGATGCTATGCAAAAAACCGGAGGAGTAGTATCCGTATCAAAAACTTGGCTAAACAATAAAAAAGTATATGAGTTTGAAGTAGATGAAAAAAGGACATCCTACTATGGTTTGAGCAATGAAGAAATATCAAGACAACTCCAATCATTCATAAGAGGGGCAAAAGCTGCATCATTTTATCTGCAAAATAGTACAGATTTTGGCATCAGAGTCTGGACAAATGAGAAAAAAAGAGACAATATCAAAAAACTAAAATCACTCCTTATAAGCACCAAAAAAGGCAAAGTTCCATTGAGTGATATTGTAACTATCAAAGCCGTTAATGAGCCTTCTCTTATCACAAGAGAGGGTTTAAATTATACTCTAAATGTTTACGGTTTTAGAGAAAAAGCGGCAATTTCACATATTATGAGTAATTTTGAAAAAGCTTTCAAAGGTAAAGTTTTGCCCGAGGGTGTTACTATGGAACAAACAGGCGATATAAAACAGTTTCAAAGTGCGGCAAATAGAATGATAGGGGCTATCGGTTTTGCTATTATTCTTATACTTTTTACACTCATTGCTCTATTTAATTCCGTAAAAATATCTTTAATGATTATTTTATCTATCCCTCTGACTCTAATAGGTGCCGCATGGATGATGCTTATCATGCACTATCACACTTCTATGCCTGCAATGATGGGTTTTATATTGCTAAGCGGTATCATTGTAAATAATGCTATTTTACTTATACATTTTGCGATAGAAAAGATGCAAGCAGGGCTTGGCAAGGCTGAAGCTATGATAGAGAGTATCAAGATAAGAACTAGACCCGTTTTGATGACGGCATTTGCAACATCTGCAGGAATGCTACCTGTCGCACTTGGTTCAGCTATCGGCTTAGAGAGACTTGCCCCTTTGGGAGCAGTTGCCATAGGCGGCTTAATAGTGGGAACATTTTTAACACTTTTATTTATACCGTTAGTATTTATTTGGACTATAAAAAAAGATGATATAGAGTCAAATGAGATATAAAGTAGATTATTGATTAAATTGTACAGAGTTTTAAAACTCTGTACAATTTAATTTATGCGTAAATAGTAGAACCGAATGCATCGGTAGTTGCTGTTTGCTGTGTTTGGGATTGGTTGATCATATCTAAAAGTGTTTGTGCATACTCGTCGCTACTCATAGATGTTGCATCAACTTGTTTCATTTGAGCTATCATTGACTCTCTATCTGTTTGAGAAAGCGAACTCATTTGTTCTCTTAAAGTATTTCTATCTTCAACCGATAAATTTTGCATGATATCTCTCATACCGTTACCACCTTTACCTTGCCCTTGTCCTCTACCTGCACCATGCATATTTTGCATCTGCATTTGTTGCATTGAACCATTTGCATTTACATTCATCATTTTTCTCCTTTTCCTGTTTTGATATAAGTAGTATACAAAAAGTTTGTTAACCCATCGTTACTAAAAAATTTTATTTATTTGATTTTTTTTACATTTTTTTATACTAGTATTACATATTAAATAAATTGAAAGGAGTGTAAGATGAAGTTTGGTTTTACTAAAGTACTAAGAGATACTTTACTTGTTGCTGCTACAATATCAGCTTTTGCAAGTAGCTCAACAGCTAGTAGTGTAAATTATATACACTTTCTCATACCAGGTGGTGCCGGTGGCGGCTGGGATGGAACTGCAAGAGGAGTAGGTGAAGCTTTGACAAAGTCAGGTTTGATAAAAAAAGCTTCATACGAAAATATGTCCGGTGGAGGCGGCGGAAAAGCGATCGCTTACCTTATCAAAACTGCACCAAAGCAAAGAGATACCATGATGGTAAACTCCACCCCTATAGTTATAAGATCTTTACAGGGAGTATTTCCTCAATCGTTTAGAGATTTGACATTGATTGCTTCAGTCATTGCTGATTATCAAGTATTGGTTGTAAGACCTGATTCAAAATACAAAACCTGGAAGGACTTGCTAAAAGCTTTCAAAGCAAATCCCAGAAGCATAAAAATAGCCGGTGGTAGTTCAAGAGGAAGTATGGATCATTTGGTGGCTGCGCAAATTTTTAAAGCCGCCGGAGCAGATCCCAAATCTGTAAGATATGTACCTTACGATGCCGGCGGAAAAGCACTTGCCGGTTTGCTGACAGGTGAAGTTGATGTTCTCTCTACAGGGCTGGGCGAAGTTTTGGACAAACATAAAAAAGGTCAGATTAGAATATTGGGTGTAACCTCTAAAAAACCGGTTGAAGGAATTCCGTCTTTTACAAGTATGGGTACAAATGCTTATTTTGCCAACTGGAGAGGCTTTTTTGGAGCACCGAATTTGGACAAAAAAAGAGTGGCTGCTTTGCAGGAGGTGTTGAAAAAAATGTACTCAACACCTCAATGGGAAGCAGTTAGAAAAAGAAATGGCTGGATCAACCTTTATCAACCTGGAGAACAGTTTAGAAAATTTCTAATCAATCAAGAAAAAGTTATAGGTTCTTTGATGAAGGAGATGGGATTTTTATAATATGAATGGGATTTTCCCATTCATATATTTTTTCAAAAGGAGTTTATAGTGAAAAAAACAAGAATTGGAGCACTATTTTTTTTGATACTTTCATCTTTTTATTTTTACAAGTCATTTGATATACATCTTCTAAACGGAACATACTATGATGCTATGACGGCTAGAACATTTCCGTATTATTTGGGACTGCTTGGTATTGGTATTTCATGTTTGCTCTTATTTTTTTCATTTCTTAAAATTGATGCCAATGATATTTTGGATATGAAAAAACTAAGAACATATAATTTTAAAAAAGGAGTTTATTTTGTACTCCTTATGATATTTTATGGATACACTATAAGAAGTTTAGGATTTGTTATATCAACATCTATTTTTTTAATCATAGGATTTAAAATCTTGGAAGAAAAAAGATGGAGTGTTATTTTGTTGACTTCTATAGGCATATCGGTCTCTTTTTGGCTCCTTCTTACAAAACTACTTGGTGTCTATATAGAAAATGGAATAATCTTCGACTACTTTTTAGGAGTAAAATCATGATGCACGGAATTTGGCTGGGTATAACTACTGCATTTACCGGATATAATATACTTATGGTGTCAATCGGTGCTTTTGCAGGAACTTTTATTGGTATGTTGCCGGGCTTGGGACCGATATCTGCTATAGCACTCATGATACCTGTAACTTATGGAATGGACCCATCTTCAGCTTTAATACTTATAGCGGGAGTCTATTACGGTGCTATTTTTGGCGGTTCAACATCCTCTATACTCATAAATGCTCCCGGTGTTGCAGGAACCGTTGCCACAGCATTCGACGGCTACCCGTTAGCCAAACAGGGTCATGCAGGCAAAGCTTTGGCAATAGCTGCTTATGCATCTTTTTCGGGAGGAACAATCGCAGCTATATTTTTATTGGTAGCAGCTCCGGCTTTGGCAAAAGTTTCACTAAGCTTTCAATCATCAGACTATTTTGCTTTGATGGTCTTGGGACTTACAGCCGTAGCAGCTTTTGCAGGCAAGGGCAAATTCTTGAAAGCTGCAATGATGACCATATTTGGACTGATGCTTTCAACAGTCGGTACCGACGCAGACTCCGGAGTTTCAAGATATACTTTTGGCAATATGAATCTTATAGACGGTATCAGCTTCTTGCTTTTGGCCATGGCTTCGTTTGCACTCTCAGAAGCTCTTATTAACATCATAGAAAACAAAAAACTGACAAAGGAAGAGAAAGAAGCTTTAAAGAAGAATATAGGAAGTTTATCGTTGACAAAGGAAGAAGTAAAAGAGATTGCTCCTGTTATAGGCAGATCTTCAGTATTGGGTTTTTTTATAGGTGTTTTACCGGGTGCCGGAGCCACCATAGCATCATTTTTGGCTTATGGCATGGAAAGAAGTATAGCAAGTGCAAAAGAAAAATTAAAATTTGGAAAAGGTAGTTTAAAAGGTTTGGCAGCTCCGGAAAGTGCAAATAATGCTGCTAGTTCAGGTTCATTTGTGCCTTTACTGACACTAGGTATTCCCGGAAGTGGAACAACAGCTGTAATTTTAGGCGCTCTTATATCTTACGGAATTCAACCGGGCCCCACACTTTATACTGAGCATCCTGCTCTTTTTTGGTCAGTAATTATATCTATGTATATAGGCAATATTATACTTTTGATATTAAACTTGCCTCTTATACCTTATATAGCAAAACTTTTGGCTGTACCGAAACAAATACTGCTGCCTCTTATAATATTTTTTTCAATTATAGGAGTGTATCTTATATCATTCAATACCTTTGATATATATATTATGGTTTTGTTTTCTGTTATTGCACTATTTTTACGAATCATTGACTACCCTATGGCTCCTATGATACTTGGTTTTATTCTCGGGGGAATGATGGAAAATAATCTAAGAAGAGCACTGACCATTAGTGACGGTTCACTTAGTTTTTTATGGCAAAGACCGATAACTTTATCCATACTTATTCTTACTGTGATATTATTGTTATGGCCATTGATTGCTCAACTTTTTTTGGGTAAAATTAAGGATAGTGAAGATAGATAAGGCAATGCATTGGAAGATTTTGGTGATTATACTATTTTATATATCGAAGATGATGATGGTGTCAGGGAGGTAAATTTAAGAATATTAAAAAGAATGTTCAAAGAAGTTTTTGAAGCCAAAGACGGTAAAAGCGGATATGAACTTTATCTTTTAAAAAAACCTGATATTATTCTAACTGATATCAAAATGCCCTATATGAACGGTATAGATTTGTCAAAAAAAATACGGGAAAAAGATAAGAGCACAAAAATTATCATATCAACAGCTTTTAGCAATGAAAATTATCTCTTGGATGCTGTTGAACTTGGACTAGAAAAGTATATCATCAAACCCATAACAAAAAGAAACCTCATTCCGGCTTTAAAAAAAGCTGTTTTAAATATTAAAAAAGAGAGATTGTTATTGTTTGATAAAAACTTTTATTTCAACTATGAAACAGGACTGTTTTATCATGATGGCAAAGAGATAGAATTGACAAAAAAAGAGTTATCCTTTCTAAGACTTCTTGTAAAACAAAAAAATAGTATAGTTACATACACCATGATTGAACAAGAGGTATGGGAAGATAACTATATGAGCATAAACTCATTAAGAACTACCATAGGTTTTTTAAGAAAAAAATTACCAAAGAATATCATAAAAAATATTTCCAATATGGGATATAAATTGGTGATTTAGCTTGGATACACAAAAAAGAACCCAAGAAGAAAAAAATATAAATAGAGTTATACTGCTTGGCTCTACTATAGTTATAGCTATAGTTTCATTTATATTAATTTTTGTATTGACAAAAATCCAAACACAGGAATTAAAAAAATATTTAAAAATATTTAAAAATACTATCATCCAAAAAGAAAAATTGACCATCAAATCTTCTATAGATAACTTAAATAATGATATTTTGTAC
>CAZMKH010000037.1:0-1704 GCA_964566455.1 uncultured Campylobacteraceae bacterium
ATGCAGCTTGCTGCTCAAAACGGATATATCATACCGGCTATTGCCGCTCATATGTTTGTATTTTACTTTGGTATTTTGGCAGATGACACACCTCCGGTGGGCATGGCAGCCTACGCAGCTGCAGGACTTGCAAAAAGTGATCCGATAAAAACTGGTTTGCAGGGATTTATGTATGATATAAGAACTGCGATATTGCCGTTTATGTTCTTTTTCAACAACAAACTGCTTCTAATAGAAAGTGTCAACCCTGAAGATCCAAATGATGTAGCCGGCTGGGTCTGGGTAACCAATCCTGTAGAAATAGTGAGTATATTTTTCTTTGCAGTTTTGGGTATGTTTGCATTTACTTCGGCAATTCAGGGATTTTTTGTAACAAAAGTAAATCCTTTGGAGAGATTGTTGTTTTTAACAATCGTACCGTTTGCATTCCTGCCTGATTTGCTTGCAAAGCATTTGGACTTGGGTTCTCACTATGTATGCTGGGCTATCGCAGCAGGCATATATATTTTAATATACTTTATGCAAAAAGCCAGAGTTAAAAAACATGGGGATTATGTGCCTAAAAAAGTAGGTTTTTAAATATATAATAATCAAGGAGAAGTTATCTCCTTGATTATTCAACTACAAAAAAAGTGACACCCGCAATATTCTTCTCTTGGATAAACCCCTCTTTTAAAAGTTTTTCAACTATATTTTTTGATTTGTCGCCGAAAAAGTTTTCTATGTCAAACTGACTTTGGGGACGGTGAGCGAGAAGCTGCATTATCTCACTTTCATCAAAATCCTCTTTTTTTGAAGGTTTGTTTTTATATATTACTGAAACAGGTAAATTTGTCAACCCTTTTACTAGTTCATTTATCTTGTCCTGAGCAACAGGTTTGACCTTATAAGCCGGAGGTCTATCAATAGTCCCGATATCGACTCTATCCGGTTTTATGAATTGTAAAATTTCATTTATCTTTTTTATCTCATCTTCATTGTCATTGATATCTTTTACCAAAAGTATCTCTATGACAAGTTTATTATTAAAACAATTTGAAAACTGTTCCATACATTTATATAGTTTTTCTATCTCTATGCCTTTTAGTGGCCTGTCAATCTTTTTAAAGCACTTTTGTGTCGCACAATCAAGAGATAGTTTTACTATATCGATTTTATTCAGTATGTTTTGAACTTTTTCATCACAAATAGTAGAACCGTTTGAGAGAATGAGCAGTTTTTTATCTTTTTTTATTTTGTTTAATTCATTTACCAAAGAATCCAGTTCGCCATATAAAGTGGGCTCACCGTTTGAAGTAATGGTAATGACATCAATATCATTAAATTTTTCTAAAGCCACTTTTACTTCAGATATGACATCTTCGAATTTTGGAGGATTTTGTATATAAGAGATGGGTTTTGCACCTTTTAGCTCACAGTATACGCAGTCAAAATTGCATGATTTTGTATCAGGACTTAAATCAATCCCAAGCGATAGACCAAATCTCCTGGAATTGACCGGACCAAAAACATATCTCATTTTTTAGTAATTTCTTGACACAATGAAACGAAGTATTTCGCATTTTCTACAGGTATATCAGGGAGTATTCCGTGACCCAGGTTAAATATATGTTTGCCCTCTTTCATAGTATTGGCTATAGAAGTTACACACTCTTTGGTAGCCTCTTTTGAGTAGAGTCTGCATGGCTCCATATTGCCTTGAAG
>CAZMKH010000037.1:1804-4545 GCA_964566455.1 uncultured Campylobacteraceae bacterium
ACATTTACACCTGAGAGAATTTGATTTTCAAGGTATAATTTAACTACATCACTTACTTTTTGCAAAAGATGATGCATGAGTTTTGGGTTTGTGTAGATAAGTTTTTTTACTACATTGTAAGTTTTGGTTCCCTGACCCTCTATCATATATGTTGCAAGTGTCCAGGGAGCCCCGGTAAATCCTATAAGAGCTTTTTGAGGGTCTAATTTTTCTCTTACTATTTTTATGGTTTCATAAACATAGGTTAGCTTGTCTGCTGCCTCTTTGCCACCTGTAAGAGTGTCAATATCATCGATACTTTTTACAGGTTTTTCAAAAACAGGACCTTCGCCTTTTACAAAGTCGAGCTTCATCCCCATCTCATTTGGAACTACTAAAATATCACTAAATAGTATAGCTGCATCAACCCCGACTATATCTACAGGTTGCAGAGTAACTTCAGCGGCAAGTTCTGGAGTATGGCAAAGATTTAAAAAGTTTCCTGCCTTTTGTCTTACCTTCATGTATTCGGGAAGATATCTTCCGGCTTGTCTCATCATCCAAACAGGAGTATAGGGTGTCTTTTTTCCTTTGCAGGCATCAGTAAATATCATAGTTTTCCTTCTTGTAAGATTAATGCTTAGAGTTTTTGTGTAAAAAATACAACCCCAAAGCTAAAGCCAAAATAGAAAGTGCAAAATAGAGCATCTCTTTTGCTCCATTGTATTCGGTATGTAAAACTCTTTGAAAAAAGCTTACAACCAATACCATAACTATAACTTTTGCTATTTTGTCTTTTAATTGGTCAAGACTTTTTATCTCCAAAATTTTACTTGTTTTTTCATCATTGCTTGCTTCATCAATTTCACTGATAAAAAGCTCATACAGTCCAAAAGAAAATATAAACAAAACAACCGCTATCAGGTACAAATCAACCGCGCCTATGATGGTTGACACAAGATTTTCATGGAGCTTTGGAGGATGTAAACCATTAATAAGAGACTTAATGGTAAAAGCAGATATGGAGTATATATCCAAACTCGCAATGATAAATAAAACTATGGCCCCAAGCAGTCCAAATATCACTGAAAGTATGACGATAAATCTACTTCTCCAAATAAGCCCCTCAAATATTTTCTCAAGCATTATTCACTCTCTAACTCTATCCATTTGAGTGCAATTCTTACAGCATTTGTAGCAGCACCTACTCTAAGCTGGTCTGCAACATTAAAGAAGTGAAGAATATTGCTTTCATATATATCTTTTCTGATTCTTCCGACATAAGTTATATCTGTATCGGTTGCGATGATTGGCATAGGGTAAATTCCCTCTTCCAAATTATCCATAACTTCAACATCTTCAAAGTTGTTGAGTGCGCCTTTTACTCTGTCAAGGTCGATATCTACTCCATCATTGAAAGTAACGGTTATAGACTCACTGTGACTTCTGAGTACAGGAACTCTTACACAGGTTGCAGCAAGTTCAAAGTTTTTATGAAGAATTTTTTGAGACTCATTTACCATCTTCATCTCTTCTCTTGTAAAACCGTTTGGTTGAGGAGTATCTATATGAGGTATAACATTTAGTGCAATTTGATGCATAAAAGCCTCTTTTTTGCTTTCATCTAATCTAAAAGCAAAAAAGTCCTGCATTTGCTTGACTAACTCTTCCATACCTTTTTTACCTGCTCCGCTTGTTGCTTGATATGTGCTGACATCCACTCTTTTAATACCGTACAAATCGTCTAGTGGCTTTAAAGAGAGAACCATTTGTATGGTAGAGCAGTTAGGGTTGGCTATGATACCTTTAACCTTCCAGGCACTTATATCTTCAGGATTTACCTCTGGAACAACCAAAGGAACATCCTCATCCATCCTGAAATGACTGGAATTGTCTATAACAACAGCTCCACTTTCAGCAGCAATGGGACAAAATTTAGCTGATATGCTTCCACCCGCACTGAAAAACGCTATGTCAACTTCCTCTTTTTCAAAAATATCCTCAGTTAACTCTTTAACTTTGTATGTTTTTCCAAGAAGTTTTACCTCTTTGCCTACACTGTTTTTGCTCGCTAGCGGTACAAGGTTGGCTACCGGGAATTTTTTTTCTTCCAAAATCCTGAATATCTCTTCACCTACAGCACCGGTTGCACCTACAACCGCTACATTGAATTTTCTCATTGTTTCTCCTATTTCATAATTCGTAATTTGTAACTCGTAACTCGCGATTAGTTTTTGAGGAGTTTATCCTAAATCCTAAATCCTACTTTCTAAAAATAGGTCATCCTTTGTTATGGTATCATTTTCACTTAATATTGTTGCCCGCTCAATTACTGATATAAGTTCTCTAATATTGCCCGGCCAACTATACCTTAAAAGTTCATCCATCGCTTCATCACTTATAATTTTATCATTAAAGCCATACTTTTGGCAAACTTTTTTTAAAGTTTTATTTGCAATCTCTTTTATTTCATCTTTCCTCTGCCTCAAGGGTGGGATTTTTATAGGGATGGTATTGAGCCTGTAGTATAAATCGTCTCTAAAACTTTTCTCTTTTATTTTTTCCAGTATATCGGCATTTGTAGCTGAAATAACTCTTATATCTATCTTTACAGGTTTTTGACCTCCAACCCTTGTAAGCTCTCTTTCTTGTAAGACTCTTAATATTTTAGGCTGAAGAGACAGAGGCATCTCGGCTAATTCGTCCAAAAATATTGTTCCTTTGTCAGCCAATTCAAAAAACCCTTTTTTCTGCGTTGTTGC
>CAZMKH010000037.1:4645-8750 GCA_964566455.1 uncultured Campylobacteraceae bacterium
CTTTTTTGTGGAAGTGTTTTTTGTTTTCTGGCCTTTGCTCCTCTTTTGATGGCTTTTATAAGAGTGTCAACCTCAAATGGTTTGGTCAAAAAATCTTTTACACCAAGTCTTATAGCTTCTATAGCACGGTTTAGTGTGGCATTGCCGGTTATGACAATTATCTCAAAGTCACCCTGAAGTTTTTTTATAAACTCTATACCGTCAAGTCCCGGCATATTTATATCTGTTATGATAAGCTCAAAACTCTCATCTATCTTTTTAAGAGCTTCTTTTGCATTTTTAAAAGTAACTATCTCAAATTCACTATACTCTTCCAAAGAGAGTTCTAGTGATTTTCTCATATTTATATCATCTTCGACGATAGCTATCTTCATTTTTTCCTCTATGTAATTTGTGACTCGCAATTATTTAAAGGTGCTTATGATACCAAAACCATTATTAAATTTAACTGTAAATCTTACAGGTTCCGATTTGATAGTGATTTGTGAAAATGATTTGTGTAAAAAATTTGTAGAGTTTGAGTTTACAAAGATACTATTTTTTTTGAAACATTCTAACAGTTTATATTTGTATTGTCTTAGATATTTTAATGTGGAGATATTTTTGTTTTTTTTTGGCAGATGGCATGCCTCTTTGGTATGCTTGCCGCTTAGTGTCATGGCTTTTGATATATAGATTTGTTCATTTGTGACATATGAGTTTTGTGTGCGGAGTTTATAAGAGAGGATAAACTCCGCATCAGCTTTTAAAAAACTGTAAAGCAGTATCAGTAAGAAAAAATTCTTTGCCAAGTTTTACTGTCTATTTTTAATTCCATTTTGACTCTGTACAGACCATCTTTGTACGAGCTTTCGGTGATATAAGCATCTTTTATAAGACCGTCAACCTGGGTAGTGATTTTAGAGTTTTTCAATGCTGCATCTTTTACTGTCTCTTTTGCATTTACTTTGACACCGTAAAGCTTTTCTCCAAGTTGTCTGTATGCGTCAGCAACAGCAGCTCTTTTTGCCAAAGCCAAGGCCTGTGCAGGGGAGATAGTATTTTGAGGAGCGATTCCTTCTCCAACTACAGCAAATTCTTTCATAGGCATGGCTCTTAAAAAAGAGAGCTCTTTTTTCTTTACTTCAATGCTTCTGTCTACCGGGTCCACCTTTTTTTTGACCTGTACAACTTTTTGTTTCTTTTGGGCAGGTTTTTTAGGTGCCGGAGAATCTGTAGATATAGTACATCCGGTAAAAAATATACCAAGTGATACCATACTTGCTACCAATAAGCCTTTAAATTTCATTTTTCCACCTTTGTGATAATTTTATTTTTATAAAGCAAATACTATTCCTTTTTTTCGCCTGGCAAACTCAAGACATTATCATTGTTTGTTTCGCCAATGCCCTCTTCGGTTTCAAGTTCACTCTCTTCTTTGGGGCATCTTGCAATACTTACTACATAATCTTCACCCTCAATATTGACTATCTTTACTCCACTGGTATTTCTTCCTGCTTTTCTTATGCTTTTCATATCAACTCTTATCATTTTGCCTTTTGAAGTAAGCACCATAAGATCCTTGCTTTCATCAACTATAACTACTCCGACCAAATCTTTTGTCTTAGGGGTTAGTTTCATAGCTATCACACCTTTGCCACCTCTTTTTTGCAGTCTGTATTCTGATGCTGTTGTTCTTTTTCCTACACCTTTTTGGCTGACACTTAAAAGCTCTTCTTCATCATCATAGATGATGGTAGCTCCGGTTACAAAATCTCCCTCTTCCTTAAATCTAATACCTGTAACTCCTCTGGCACTCCTTCCCATCTCTCTTACATCATTTACATCAAACTTTATACACATACCTTTTCTGGTAATGATAAAGAGATATTTCGCTTCAGGCATAACTATCTTGGCAGTAACAAGCGAGTCACCTTCGTTGAGTGTTATGGCTCTTACCCCTACACTTCTTATATTGCTAAATTCACTTAGATTTGTTTTTTTGACCAGTCCTTTTTTAGTGAAAAATGCCAATGATTTGTTTTCGTCAAAGTCGGTTGTAGGTATGATTTCCATAATCTTTTCGTCAGGCTGAAGATTTAGGAGATTGACTACAGCTTTTCCTTTTGCTGCTCTACTGCCTTCAGGAATTCTGTAAACTTTAAGCCAGTAGAGTTGACCCCTGTCAGTTACAAACATAAGAGTGTCATGAGTGTTGGATACAAAGAAGCTCTCTATAAAGTCATCATCATAAGTAGTAAGTGCAGTTTTTCCTTTGCCGCCTCTTTTTTGTTTTTCATACTGTTTGAGTGCCACTCTTTTTATATATCCTCTGTGGGTGATAGTAACTACCATAGGCTCATTTGGTATCAAGTCTTCTATATCTATCTCACCATAGTCATCAACTACTTCAGTAAGTCTTGGAGAGTCAAATTTCTCTTTTACTTCTATAAGTTCATCTTTTATAAGTTTGTTTAGCAACTCTTCACTTTTAAGTATGGCGCTTAGTCTTTCTATCTCTTTTAAAAGCTCTTTTAGTTCATTTTCTATCTTTTCTCTTTCAAGTCCGGTAAGTCTGTTTAGCTTCATATCAAGTATGGCACCGGCTTGTATCTCACTTAAAGAAAAGTTATCCATCAATGCAGTTTTTGCGGTTTTTGTATCTTCACTCTTTTTGATAGTAGTAATGATGGCATCTATATTGTCAAGTGCGATTTTTAAACCTTCCAAGATATGAGCTCTGGCTTTAGCTTTTTCAAGCTCATAGATGGTTCTTCTGATAAGTACTGTTTTTCTGTGTTTTAAAAAAAGTTCAAGAAGCTCCAAAAGGTTGAATACTTTTGGCTCTTTGTTTTCAATAGCCAGCAAAATAACGCCGAAGGTTACTTCAAGATTGGATGATTTGTAAAGGTTGTTCAGGATGATTTCACTCATTGCGTCTTTTTTAAGCTCAATTACTACTCTTATGCCGTCTCTGTCGCTTTCATCTCTTATTTCAGAGATGCCTTCTATCTGTTTGTCTTTTACAAGTGAAGCAACTTGCTCTATAAATTTTGACTTGTTTACCTGGTATGGAAATTCATCTATGACTATCACATC
This sequence comes from uncultured Campylobacteraceae bacterium, assembly GCA_964566455.1. Classification (GTDB taxonomy): domain Bacteria; phylum Campylobacterota; class Campylobacteria; order Campylobacterales; family JALSKU01; genus JALSKU01. Next base: position 7,724 of record CAZMKH010000037.1, read on the forward strand.
TTTGTGACCGTTTTTTTCTATGTGGGTTTTTGCTCTTATTTTTATACGACCCCTGCCTGTATTGTATGCATCAATGATACCTCTTTTGCCAAAGATAACCCCACCGGTTGGAAAATCAGGAGCTTTTACAAAATCAGTCAAATCTGATATTTCACTCTCAGGGTTGTCTATAAGGTGGAGCAGGGCATCTATAACTTCTCCAAGGTTGTGAGGAGGAATGTTGGTAGCCATACCTACCGCAATACCGCTTGAGCCGTTTATTAGGAGGTTTGGAATTCTGCTTGGAAGTACGTCAGGCTCACTCATACTGTCATCATAGTTTGGTATAAAATCAACTGTCTCTTTATCTATATCTTTTAGCAACTCTTCACTGAGAGCTGTCATCCTGGCTTCGGTATATCTCATAGCTGCGGCATTGTCACCGTCAATTGAGCCGAAGTTTCCCTGTCCGTCAATAAGAGGAAGTCTCATAGAAAACGGTTGAGCCATTCTTACAAGTGCATCATATACGGCATTGTCACCATGTGGGTGATATTTACCGATGACATCACCGACAATCCTTGCTGACTTTTTATAAGCAGCCCTTGAGCTGAGATTTAATTCGCTCATTGCATAAAGTATTCTTCTGTGTACAGGCTTGAGTCCGTCTCTGGCATCCGGAAGTGCACGACCTATGATAACACTCATGGAGTAGTCAAGATAGCTCGTTTTTATAGAGTCTTCTATATTGATATCTTGTATGTCTTGATTTTGTTCAAAAATATCGCTCATTGCTTACCTTTTATAACTTTTATATCTTATTTATTCTATCCAAAAAACCCATAATATACGCTTAAATAGTGCTGCTCACTGTTTTTAAACTCTTGCTAGTAAGTTGGTTTATAAATTTGTAGAACAAAGAAGCAGCATAATGAAATATAATCAATATCAATACTGTTATTATAAAGATAAAAAGTTAATCAGATAAACACTTATCCATACATTTATCATAGTCGCTTGAATGAAAAAGACCACCGTTTCCTTTGTT
>CAZMKH010000038.1:0-8520 GCA_964566455.1 uncultured Campylobacteraceae bacterium
TGTGTGTGGGCAGCGGTTTTTTGGCAAATTTATCTATCTTTGAGGCACTTCCAAGGCGGGGTGATTTGCTGCTTTTTGATGAAGAGTTTCACGCCAGCGGACTTTTGGCTGAAAAGTTAAATGAAGCAAAAGTTATCAAATTCAAACATAATGACAGCGGTGATTTGAAAAAAAAGATAATTGAATTTAAAGCTTCTCAAAAAGGAAGAGTCATCATAGGGGTTGAGGGAATCTACTCTATGAGCGGAGATGTAATCAATCCGGAAATTTTTGATATCGCAGATAGTTACCAGGCATTGCTGGTCGTGGATGAAGCCCACAGTGTAGGAATATTGGGGAAAAACCTTCTTGGGGTATTTGAGTATTTTGATATAAAACCAAAGCCAAATCATATAAAAATGGGAACACTTGGAAAAGCTCTTGGAAGTTATGGAGCCTATATATTAAGTTCCAATGAAATTTATCAATTTTTAACCAATCGTGCAAAAGCAATTATCTATGCGACCGCACCTTCTGTTTTTGATATAGCTTTGGCACAAGAAGGATTTTTATGTATCGAAAAAAATATCAAAAAATTTAAAAACAAGATAAAAAAAAGAAAAAAGAAAATTAAAAATATTTTAGGTACAGATATAGAAAGTTTGATTTTATCTGTAGAAGTCAAAGACTCTTTGACGGCATTAAATTTAAAAGAGAAACTTTTACAAAAAGGTTATTTGGTAGGAGCTATCAGACCTCCTACAGTTAGTAGAGCGATTTTAAGAGTTATTCCCAGAATTGGTGAAACAGGCTTTGTGAAACTGTTGAAAATTATCAAAAATGAGATAAAAAAATGAGCTTCGAGTGTCTTGAACTAAAAATATATGATGATAAAAAAACTTTGGTAGATATATCTTTTAAATTTGAAGACTCTTTTGCACTTGTAGGACAGAGCGGGAGCGGGAAAAGCTTGACTTTAAAAGCACTCCTTGGAATGCTGCCTTCCAACCTTGACTTGCGATTTAAATATAACTGGAAGCATAAACTTCAAAAAGGAAAAAGTGTGGTACTTGTACCTCAAAATCCTTTCACATCACTTTCGCCGATGACCAGAATAAAAGAGAATTTTTTTATCGGTGATGAAGAGACGGAAACACTTTTAAAGATGGTGGGGCTTGAAACATGGGTCAAAGAGAGATTTCCCAGTGAATTAAGCGGTGGACAACTTCAAAGAGTTATCATTGCTATAGCACTTTCACACAAGCCCAAAATGTTACTGCTTGATGAGCCGACAACCGCACTTGACAGTGAACTAAAAGAGCAAATACTAAAACTTATCAAATCACTTCAGAAAAGTACGGGCTTTAAGATATTTTTTGTTACTCATGATATCGGCTCGGCACCTTTGCTGTGTAAAAATATAGCTGTAATCAATAAAGGAAAGATTGTAGAATCAGGCAAAATTGACGATATACTATCAAATCCAAAACAAGAGTATACCAAAAGACTCATAGAAGCAAATTTTAAAAACAGAGAGTTTAGATGCTAAAATATATTGTATCATTTTTTATTATTGTAATTGTCGGAGTCGGAGCTTTTCTTTTGAAAATATATTCTGATATCAGATTTGAAGCTTACAAGATTATAAATTATTCTCCAAAGTTAACTACACAAATATTTGACAGAAATGACAAATTGGTAGCCAATATATTTGACAAACAAAACAGAATATATGTCAAATACAAGGATATTCCGCCCAGAGTTGTAGAATCACTCGTGGCCATAGAGGATACTCTCTTTTTTGAGCATAGCGGAATCAATCTAGAAGCAATATTCAGAGCAGCCATAAAAGATATAAAAGCTATGAAGTTTGTTGAAGGTGCTAGTACTTTAACGCAACAGCTTGTTAAAGATACGCTGCTTACTAGAAATAAAACCATAATGAGAAAACTAAAAGAGGCTATGCTTGCTATAAGGGTAGATGCCGCACTTTCAAAAGAACAAATCATAGAGAGGTACTTAAATCAAGTCTATTTCGGTCACGGTTACTACGGCATAAAAACAGCCAGTGAAGGATATTTCCATAAAAACTTGTCAGAGCTTGGTCTTAAAGAGATAGCAATGCTTGTGGGTCTGCCAAAGGCTCCGAGTGCATACAATCCTGCCAAGCATTATGATCTTTCAACCGCAAGGGCGAATATGGTTTTAAACAGACTCTATACACTCGGGTGGATTGATAAAAAAGAGTATGAAAAAGCACTCAATGCCAGACCGGTAGTATATGATGATACGCTGAGTCAAAACAAAGCTCCTTATGTTGTTGATGAAGTTATAAAAAGGGTTTCAAAGAGATACAAGGATTTAAAAACCGGTGGTTACAAAATATACCTGAGTATTGATTTGCAGTTGCAAAATCTGGCCAGAGAGGCTTTGAAATTTGGATACAATCAAATATTAAAAAGAGATGGAAACGATACCAATACTACTTTAAACGGTGCTATGGTTGCTATAGACAATCATACCGGAGAAATTTATGCACTTGTAGGAGGAGTTGATTACAAAAAAAGCAAATACAACCGTGCCACACAAAGCAAAAGGCAACCCGGTTCAAGTATAAAACCTTTTATTTATCAGCTAGCTCTCAACCTGGGGTATAATGAAGCAACTTTGATACCTGATATTTCAAGAGTTTACAAAGATGAAACGAAAGATAAGGACTGGACTCCCAGAAACTATGAAAACAACTTTGAAGGCATGATAACACTTGAAGATGCTTTGGTCCATTCAAGAAACCTGGCTACTATAAATTTGGTAAATGCGCTAGGACTGGAAAATGTATACAAAAGTTTAAAATCACTTGGTTTCAAAGGTGTTCCTTATGACCTTTCAATAGCTCTTGGAAGTTTTGGCATATCTCCATATGAGTTTGCGGGAAAATATACACTTTTTTCCAACTATGGAAAAATGACAAAGCCGCTGCTTATCAAAAAGATAATAAGCAGGTATGGTGATGAAGAGATAAACAGAGTGACCACAAAAGTTATAAACGACCCTAAGCAGGCATTTTTGATGGTAGATATATTGAGAAATGTTGTTTTAAGAGGAACAGGAAGAAATGCCCGTATCAAAGGTTTGGAAACTGCAGGAAAAACCGGAACAACAAACAACTATATCGATGCCTGGTTTTGTGGTTTTTCTCCTGATATGGAAGTTGTTACCTGGTATGGCAATGATGACAATACTCCTATGAAAAAAAGAGAAACAGGAGGAAGGGCGGCAGCTCCTGCATTTAAGTACTTTATGAGTAGATATTTGGAACTTCATCCGGAAACTAAAAGAAAATTTCCTATTCCAAAAGGTGTGGGAAAATTTGTAAAAGGCAACAGAACATATTACTATACAGATATTTCAAAACCGCCTAAACAAAACAGCAGTGTAGAGCAAACAAATAAACTGATATTCTAAATTAGAGAAAAAGATTGTTATGGCAAGGTTGGGGTAGAAACAATCTACCCCTTTAAAGTTAGCAAGAGTATGTAGTTTTAAACTCAAATGCTGTAGGTCTGGCTTCATCAGGCCAAACTTGTGTTTCAAATTTGTAGTGCTGATAAGTATCTATAAAAAGATCACTCATAACAGGCTTTAAAAAGTCATTGTCTTTTATCAAACCTTCAAGCGCTTCTCTTAAAGTATGAGGCATTTGAGGTATGCCTTTTTCTCTTATTTCAGCTAGGCTAAGCTCAAACAGATCTTCATCCATTGGACCAACCGGTTCATATTTATTTTTGACACCGTCAAGTCCAGCTAACATCATAGCGGCAAAAGCTAGATAAGGACAAGCTGTATTGTCAGGAAACCTCATCTCTATCCTAGTTGCACCTTCGCTAGAACCGTAAGGTATCCTGCAGCTTGCTGATCTGTTTTGACTTGAGTAAGTCAAGATACTAGGAGCTTCAAATCCCGGAATCAATCTCTTGTAAGAGTTAGTTGAAGCATTTGTAAAAGCCGCCACCGCATGGGCATGCTTGAAAATACCGCCTATATAGTGTCTTGCAGTTTCACTTATGTTTGCATACTCTCCCTCTTTGTAAAAAAGGTTTTTACCGTCTTTCCAGATAGATTGGTGAGTATGCATACCGTTTCCATTATCGCCAAATAGAGGCTTTGGCATAAATGTTGCGGTTTTACCGTTTAAGTGAGCTACCATTTTTACAACATATTTATACTTTTGAACATTATCAGCCGCTTCTATGATGTCACCGAACTTTACACCCATTTCAGCTTGAGCCTGGGCAACTTCGTGGTGTCCCAATGTAACTTCAAGACCGACTTCTTCTAAAACCTGCATCATTTCAGCTCTAAGATCAACAGTAGAGTCAGTAGGAGCTACCGGAAAATAACCGCCTTTTGTTCTAGGTCTGTGTCCTGTATTTAAATCATCTACAAAAGTAGTGTTATCATTCCATTCGCCCTCGGCTGAGTCAACTTCATAAGAAGCAGCATTTATTTCATCTTTTATTTTTACATTATCAAAGATGAAAAATTCATTCTCTGGTCCAAAATATGCTTCGTCGCCAATACCTGACTCTCTTAGGTATTTAAGAGCTTTTTTTGCTATACTTCTTGGACATTTTTCATACAAGTCACCCTTGTATATATCAAAAACATCACAAAAAACTATAATGGTAGGGTCTGCTGTAAAAGGATCCATAAATGCGGTAGGAACATCTGGTTTTAAAATCATATCTGATTTGTTAATAGGCTGCCATGCTTCGATGGAACTTCCGTCAAACGGAATACCTGCTGCTAACATTTCTTCACTTACGGCACTTAGGTTGTAAGTGATATGATGCCATGCACCTTTAATGTCAGTAAATCTAAAATCAACAAATTTTACCTCATTCTCTTCACAAAATTCATAGAATTCAACGATAGAGTTTACAAATTTTCCCATATATTCTCCTTAAAGTATTTATTTGTTGCCATTGTAACATATCTGTTATACAAAATTTATAAAAAAATAGATTAAAAATTAATCAGTTTTCTATCTTTTTGTATAAAATATGCACATTTGCTGTATCCGTAACTTTTGGCATAAGCTATCAATTTATCTTTGGCATATCCTACATCTTTGGGTTTGTGTGCATCTGAAGAAAAGGTTATCGGCACATCATATTCACTTAAAAGTTCCATTATGGCATTTCCCGGATATACCTCTTTACAGGGTTTTCTAAGCCCACTGCTATTTAACTCTACTACCAAATCAGCTTTTTTTATCTCCTTGACAGCTTGATGGGCAAAGTTTTTAATCTCTTTTTTGGGAAGGTAGTTAAAAACTTTGATAAGGTCGATATGTCCTACAACACTGAAATGACCGCTCTTTGCCATATGCATAACAGCTTCAAAATATTCCTGCCAAATCTTATCTATATCTTTTGATTTGTAGTGACCGATAAATTCAGGATTATCAAAACCCCACTCTTTTAAAAAGTGAACCGAGCCTATAAGGTAGTCAACTTTTGCATTTAATACTCTGCTGTCTAAATAGCCGTCTAAATAATCAACCTCATACCCCAAAAGAATATTTATCTTATCTTTGTATTTTTCTTGAAGTTTTTTGATATCTCTTTCATAATCCCCCATCTGCTCAAAACTCATACGATAATTTTTATCAAAATTCATTGGAGCATGGTCGCTAAAACCAAAATATTTCGTACCGTTTTGAATGGCTTTTTTGATATACTCTTCATTTTCGCCTTCAGCATGATTGCAAAGTGCTGTATGGTTGTGTAGGTCTACTATCATTAATGTATATATCCTCAATTTTAATTTAATCAAAATTATAATATAATATAACGAATATTTTTATTAATCTCTATTGTTATAGATATATGAGGAGACAAAAATGACTCAGGAAGAATTGGATGCATTGATGGCTGAAGGATTTGATGATGATTTGGAAGAGGATGTGGCAGAAGATATCCAAGAGGAGTCCAATGAAGATGTATCTGAAAAAAAAGAGGAAGAGTTAGATGTAGATAGCGGTGATTATAAGCTTGACGGCAATGCAGCGTGGCCTCCACCGCCTCCTACTGAAGATCATAAAGTTGTAGAGCAGCTTGATGATGTTACAAGGGATTCTGAAGTGAAAGCCACAGAGATTTTTGATAAACTTGAAGCTATAAGCGACTTTATCATGCAGGTTGAAAACAATGCCAATGAAGTTTTGGAGGTCGCAAAAAAAGATGTAGAAGTTTTTGAAAAACTTGTGGATAAATTTCCTCATATAAATGTATTTAAAGAGAGATTAAGCTCAAACAAAGAAGCTATAGAAAAGATAAACGATCTTATCTCAAATGCCCAAATGTCAAGTGATGAGATAATGATGATTATGGATATAATGCAGTATCAAGATATCCACAGACAAAAGATAGAAAGAGTCATAAATGTTATCAGGACTTTGGCAGGTTATATGAATTCTCTCTTTTCAGCTGAAAAAGATGATATAAAGAGAGTAAGCTCGGCTGTTCATATAGCTGGTGACAAATCTACCGAAGATGTTGTCAGTAATGATGACATAGAAGCTTTGATAGAGAGTCTCGGTAAAAAATAAAATAGAGGATATTTTGTGGATAAAAATGTAGAGCTTCTTTCGCCTGCGGGTAATTTTGAGAAACTGAAAATTGCTTTGGAATATGGAGCCGATGCGGTGTATGCAGGGGTAAGCCATTTTTCACTAAGAACCAGAAGTTCCAAAGAGTTTACTTATGAAAGCTTCAAAGAAGCAGTAGAATATACTCATAAAACGGGTAAAAAGATATATGTTACCATTAACGGTTTTCCGTTTAATTCCCAGATAGAACTTTTAAAAAAGCATATGAAAAAAATGGCTGAAATGAAACCTGATGCTTTTATAGTTTCCACTCCGGGTGTTGTAAGGCTTGCGAAAGAGATAGCACCGGATATTGCTTTACACCTTTCAACTCAGGCAAATGTTATGAATTATTTGGATGCCTTATTTTACAAAGAAGCAGGGGTAAAAAGAATCATAGTAGCCAGAGAAGTAAGCTTGAAAGATTTAAAAGAGATAAAAAAACATGTTCCCGATATGGAATTTGAGATATTTGTTCACGGCTCTATGTGTTTTGCTTACAGCGGTAGATGTCTTATAAGTTCTCTTCAAAGCGGAAGAGTGCCAAACAGAGGAAGTTGTGCCAATGACTGCAGGTTTGATTATACGCTTTATGCTGAAAATAAAGAAAACGGAACACTTTTAAAACTTGAAGAGGATGAAAACGGTACCCACATAATGAATGCAAAAGATTTAAATCTTTCAAACTATGTGGATGAGATACTAAAAAGCGGAGTTGTAGACTCGCTTAAGATAGAAGGCAGAACAAAAAGCCCTTACTATGTGGCAATAACGACCAAAGCTTACAGGATGGCGATAGATGACTATTGCAACGGAAAATTTAATGCCAAAAGGTATGAAAAAGAGCTTGAAACTACCAAGCACAGAGGTTTTAACGACGGGTATCTTGTAAAAAGACCATATCAAAAAATAGGAGAGCAAAATCTTGAGGAGTCTATCAGTGAAGGAACTCACCAAGTGTATGCTCTTGTCGGGGAAGAGGGCAAGACATTTTTGGCAAAAGACAAAGTAGAGCCCAATGTTGCATATGAGATTGTAGCTCCAATAAACTCCAAGATAAAAGCTTGCCATAACGAGACAGGAGAGGTTTTTAAGGAGAATGATATATGGTATTTGAAATTAAATAAAATCCAGACATCAAACGGTAAAACATACGAAGCAATTCACAGCGGCAATACAAATCCGGTTTTATTGCCTTGCAAACTGCCAAAATACAGTTTTTTAAGAAAAGAGATAAAGGGTTAAAATGAAATTTATATCTATAATAATGGGAAGCAAGAGTGATTATGATGTAATGAAAGAGTGCGTTAATATCTTAGAAAAATTTTATGTACCTTATGAGATAATTATCTCCTCAGCTCATAGAAGTCCAAAAAGAACTCATGACTATGTAAAAAATGCAGAGCTCAGAGGTGCAAAAGTCTTTGTAGCCGGTGCCGGAATGGCTGCACATTTAGCCGGAGCGATTGCGGCAAATACCACAAAGCCTGTCATCGGTGTTCCTTTAAGAGGCGGGGCACTTGATGGACTTGATGCACTTTTAAGTACTGTTCAAATGCCTGCAGGTATGCCTGTAGCTACGCTTGCCATGGGAAAAGCGGGAGCCATAAATGCAGCATACCTTGCTATGCAGATTTTGGCTCTTGAAGATGAAGATTTAAGAGCAAAACTTCAAGAGGACAGGGTACTAAAAGCAAAAAAAGTAGAAATCGATTCTAAAGAGATAGAGAAGTTTTTGTAAGGAATTGATTGAAACTTTCATTTTTCTAAAATGTAAATAAAAACCATGAAAGTTTCTCTTGCCAAAGGCAAAGCTTTAGTGAGAGGAATTTTCAAGGAGCTTTGCTTCTTGGAAAGGAGAAATTAGGTGAATAACTGGTTAGAATTTA
>CAZMKH010000039.1:0-8465 GCA_964566455.1 uncultured Campylobacteraceae bacterium
ACTAAATAATACTCTCTTTCTTCATGTCCTCCCGGTTTTATACAGGATTTGCAAAATGCTCCAGCTTTTGTATAGTCTGTTATCTCTTCTACTGTTTTTAAGTCATTTATTTTTATAACTTCTTTGATGGTGCCAAGACTGACTCTTGCACATTCGCAAACTATAATTTCATCTTCAAAACTTCCTTCATCTACCCCTTTATACTGCGCTGCCGCTCTTTTAATAACATCATAAGCCATAACCGAGCAGTGCATCTTTTGAGGAGGAACTGCAGGGGTTTCAGGAGTGTCTCTCATAGCTTTTTCCACATCTATATTGGTTATCTTTACTGCTTCATCTACTGTTTTGCCTTTGCAAAGCTCTACCATTGTATCACTGCTTGCTATGGCTGTTCCGCATCCAAAACTTTTAAATTTGGCTTCTATTATTTTATCGGTTTTGGGATCTACTACCCAGTAAAGCCTGACCGCATCTCCACAGCTTTCGGCTCCAAAATCAGCCACTATAAGCTCACCGCCTAACTTTTTTGCTTCCTCTTCGGTAATTTCACCCATATTTTTAGGATTGTTCATTCTCTCTTGTACGGTTTGCGAATACTCTTCCCAAATACTTCCGCTGATTAAATCATTTTTTGCCATTTTTTATCCTTGTTGTTTTCTTTTTATTATAATTATATTATAGTCCACTTTTATGATCTTTTGGAGCATAAGAGTAAGTGCTTGATATTGCTCTTAGTCTTTCAACTGCCCCTTTTATATGCTCTATCGCATAATCAATCTCTTCTTCAGTTGTAAATCTGCTAAGACTTAGTCTCAAAGCTGTATGAGCAAGGTCCGCCTCAGCTCCTATGGCTTCCATGACCGGGTTTGATTCGAGATCTTCGCTCGCACATGCACTTCCCGTACTTGCAGCTATGCCGTAACGGTTTAGATCCCAAAGCATTCCTTCACCTTCTACTCCCTTGATGCTTACAAGTATGGTATTTGGTACTCTATGCTCTTTTTTGCCGACTACAAAAGTATCGGGTATCTCTAAAATAGCATCTTCAAGCTTGTCTCTTAGTCTTCTTACCTCTTTATACTCATAATCCATATATCTATCAGCCAATTCCATGGCTTTTCCCATTCCAACAATACCTGCAACATTTAAAGTACCGCTTCTTCTGCCGCCCATATGTTCTCCACCATGAAGCAATGGAGTTAATTCGCCGGAATCTTTTATATAAAGAGCTCCTACGCCCTTTGGTCCATGAAATTTGTGAGCTGAAAAGCTTAAAAAATCAACTCCTACATCCTGCACATCCACTTTTATCTTTCCGATAGCCTGAACACCGTCACTGTGAAACAAAACTCCGTTTTCTTTACAAATTTCAGCTATCTCTTTGACAGGAAAAATCATACCTGTCTCATTATTTGCCCACATGATCGAAACAAGTGCAGTTTTATCATCTATGGCATTTTTTAGATCTTCTATCTCTATAACGCCCTCGGAATTTACAGGAAGATATGTTACTCTTACACCCTGACTTTCAAGAAATTTACAGGCTGCTATGATAGAAGGGTGCTCCACCGAGCTTGTTATGATATGATCTTTATCGCCGTTTTTTATCTTATCGAAATAGATACCTTTTAGTACCCAGTTGTTACTCTCGGTTGCGCATGAAGTTACTATGACATCATCATTGTCACTTGCATTGATACCTTTGTAAAGTTGGTCCATGGCAACTCTAAGAGCCGGATGTGTTTCACTTCCAAACTGATGCAAAGAGTTTGGATTGCCGTACATTTGGCAAAAAAACGGATCCATCAACTCTTTTACCATTGGATCTACTATGGTTGTTGCATTATTATCAAGATAGACTCTCATATATTTTCCTCATTTATATTGATTATCATTTTAATTAAGATATATTTTGTCTTAATTAGTTTTTGAATATTACGACACTTTGCTTTAAAAAGAGCTGAATTTACTCTCTGTTACTTCCTCGTCTTTCAACTATATTTGCAAGCATTTCTAACATTTGTTCAAACTTTATATGTTCATTTGGGGACTGCTTTAAAAACTCTTCCATACCTCTTTTTTTATCTATAGCAAAATCCAACTCTTTGTCAGTTCCTTTTTGATATGCACCTATTCTGATAAGCACTTCATTCTCTTTCAAAAGTGAGTATAGTTTTTTAAATGTTATCGCGGCAAATTTATGCTTTTCATCAACTATATCACTCATTACCCTGGAGGCACTTTTAAGTATATCTATAGGAGGATATATACCAAAATCAGTCATTTCTCTGCTTAAAACTATATGACCGTCAAGTATGCTTCTGCTTTGGTCGGCTATCGGGTCACTTAAGTCATCACCCTCAACCAAAACTGTAAAAAAAGCTGTTATCGAGCCCTTGCCATCCTCTTTCCCGGCTCTTTCCATAAGTTGAGGCAAAAGTGAAAGTACTGAGGGCGGATACCCTTTTGAAGTGGGAGGCTCACCCAAGGCCAATCCTATCTCTCTTTGAGCCATGGCAAATCTTGTAATGGAATCCATCATAAAAAGTACATCCCTACCGCTGTCTTTAAAATACTCCGCAACACTCATAGCTGCAAAAGCACCATACTTTCTCATCAAAGGACTGTCATCACTGGTTGCCACTATGATAACGGTATCACTCAAATCATTCCCCAAATTTTTCTGGATAAATTCAGGAACTTCCCTGCCTCTTTCTCCGATAAGTGCTATAACTTTTATAGGTGCTTCGCTTCCTTTTACTATCATGCCCATCAGCGTAGACTTACCTACTCCACTGCCGGCAAATATGCCCATCTTCTGCCCTTTCCCACAAGTAAGAAGTCCGTCTATACTCTTAACTCCCACGGGAAATACACTATCTATCATCCCTCTTTTCATGGCTTCAATGGGTGGCTTCATAATAGATGTAAACATATCGGCCTTTATATCCCCTTTTCCGTCTTTTGGCCTCATAAAAGGATCTACCACTCTGCCAAGCAGTTTTTCTCCTACAGGTATACTGAGCCCACTTTCATTTATAAAAACTTTATCACCTATTTTAAAACCTTCAATAAATCCAAAAGGAGAAACAAAAAATTTTTCACCTCTTACTTCAGTAACCATTCCAAGTTCACTGCTGCCGTCATCCCTTTTTACAAGCTTGACTATATCGCCTATGCTAGGACTTAGTCCTTGGACTTCTATAATGGTTGAGCTGACTTTGGTAATAAGCCCGAACAAAGGAGAAAGATCGTTGGATTTGAGTTTGGATATGATACTTTTCATAACTGCTCCTTGTGGGAGCAAGGGGTAAAGAATTGATAATTGATAATTGTCCTCGTTCCTGTGGAATTGTCGCTTTGCTCGGATGATAATTGATAATTAAAAGTTACGCTCTGTATATCTTCACTCTTAATCCTAAATCCTAAATCCTGCATCCTAGTTCCTAAAACCTAAAACCTGTTTGTCTGTGGTGCATTTATGATGTCAAAAAACTCTTTTCTTGTTTTTTCTTTTAAAAATATTCCTCTTAAAGCTGAAGTAGTGGTAGAGCTGTAAGCTTTTTCAACTCCTCTCATCTCCATACACATATGTCTTGCCTGTAAAACTACTCCTACCCCTTTGGGCTCTATCACTTCACTGATAGCTTCAGCTATTTGCTCGGTCAGCTGTTCTTGTATCTGGAGTCTTCTAGCATACACTTCAACAAGTCTTGGTATCTTTGAAAGACCCACCACTTTACCGTTTGGAATATATGCTACATGCGCTCTTCCGATAATAGGCAAAAGATGATGTTCGCACAAAGAGTAAAACTCTATATCTCTAACTATTACCATTTCATTGTTTGAACTTTCAAAAAGTGCCTGGTTTAAAACCTCTTTCGGGTCTTGCACATAACCTTTTGTCATATACTTATATGCTTCATACACTCTTGATGGTGTTTTTACAAGTCCTTCTCTATTGACATCTTCTCCAATTATTTCAAGTATAGTTTTTACTGCTTCTTCAAATCTTTTTTTGTTATCCATTTTGTACCGTTTTCCTAAAAAATTAACTAAAGCATAACTCATTTTTGCTTTTTAAATGATAAAAAAGCAAAATTTTGCTATATTAACACTAATTATTTTATAAAAAGGAAATAGATGGATATCAAAGCACAAAAGATAGATGAGACAAATGCTAAAGTGGAAGCAAAAGTTTCAAAACAAAAAGTTGAAGAACAAGAAAACAAAATAGCAAAAAAAATTGCTAAAGATGTTAAAATTGATGGTTTTAGAAAAGGCAAAGCTCCTGCAACAGTTGTAAAGAAGCTTTATAAAGACAGCATAGAGCAAGACAGTATCGCTCAAATCTTTCAAGAATTGTTAAAAAATGCGGTTGAAGAGCTTGACCAAACACAAGATGCTCTTATAGGTGAACCCAAAGTTACAAAATATGAAAAAAATGATGACGGAAGCATCGATATAGAGTTCGAGATATCTTTCAGACCAAAAGTTGATACTTCCAAGGTTGAAGAGTGCATACCTGAAATTAAAACCCCAAGAGTTACCAAAAAAGAGATCGAAGAGAGAATAAATGAACTTTTAAAATCAGCTTCAAAAGTAAAAGATGTTGAAGATGACAGAGAGTTAAAAGAGGGCGATATAGCTGTTATAGACTTTGAAGGGTTTGTTGACGGCAAAGCTTTTGAAGGCGGCAAGGCTGAAGATTATGCCCTGGAGATAGGAAGCGGTAGCTTTATCCCGGGATTTGAAGAAGCGCTTATCGGCATGAAAAAGGGTGAAACAAAAGAGATAAATGTAACTTTTCCAAAAGAGTATGGGGCTGACGATCTTGCAGGAAAAGATGCGATGTTTAAAGTTACGCTGAAAAAAATCCAAGAAAGAGTTATGCCTGATATCTCTGAAGAAACTCTACTTAAGAGATTCTTACCAGATATTGAACACCCTACGAAAGAGGATCTTGAAAAAAGTGTAAAAAAACAGATAAAAAGAGAAAAGCTGAACAAACTTTATCTAGAAGAGTTAAAGCCAAAAATGACTGAAGCACTTATAGAAAAGATTGAGTTTGACCTTCCAACAAGTGTAGTCGATCAAGAGATAGATATAAGCTTTAGAACTTCACTTCAAAATAAAAGTGAAGAAGAGATAAAAGAGCTTCAAGAAAACCCTGATAAAGTCGAAGAGCTTAGAAAAGGTTTTGAAGAGGAAGCAAAAGATAGCGTGAAACTTACTTTTATAGTTGACGAACTTGCAAAAGAGCACGACATAAAAGTAGATGACAATGAAGTTGTTCAAGCTATTTATTATGAAGCAATGCAACAGGGACAGGATCCAAAAAAATATCTTGAATATTATCAAAAACAAAATCTTTTACCGGCAATAAAAATGGCTATGGTTGAAGATAAACTTTTCTCAAAGCTTTTAAAACTTGAAGAACAAGAGAAGTAAATGAGTTACATACCTTATGTAGTTGAAAAAACCGGCAGAGGTGAGAGAAGCTATGATATATACTCCAGACTTCTAAAAGACAGGATTATTATGCTCAGCGGTGAGATAAACGACCAGGTTGCCTCATCCATAGTAGCTCAGCTTCTTTTTTTGGAAGCCGAGGATCCTGAAAAAGATATATATCTTTATATAAACTCTCCCGGTGGTGTAATAACAAGCGGATTTAGCATATATGACACTATGAATTATATAAAGCCTGATATTTGCACTATCTGCATAGGCCAGGCTGCTTCTATGGGTGCATTTTTGCTAAGTTGCGGTGAAAAAGGAAAAAGATATGCTCTGCCAAATGCCAGAATCATGATACATCAGCCTTTGGGTGGTGCTCAAGGTCAGGCAACAGATATCGAGATACAGGCAAGAGAGATATTAAGACTAAAAGGTATATTAAATAAAATCTTATCTCAAAATACAGGCCAAACTCTGAAAAAAATAGAAAAAGATACCGAAAGAGACTTTTTTATGAGTTCATTGGAAGCAAAAGAGTATGGTCTTATTGATAAAGTTTTAGATAAAAATATCAAATAACCAAAAATATTCAAGGAGGAGTTAGTGGCTCTACTTAGCAAAAGGGTAGTAAAAGATACAAAAGATATAGAACCTAAAAAAGTAGAGTCAAGGGCTCACTCCAAAGTTTCCATCAAGTTTGACATAAACTCTTCAGCCAATGAAATCGAAAGATTTGCAATATTGGTTTTAAAAAAACTTATTGAAGATTCTATTCCTCCTACACCTGATAACTACAGGATATATTTTGAAAAACTGCTTGATGAAAAAAGTATAGAGTTTCAAA
The DNA here is from genome assembly GCA_964566455.1 of uncultured Campylobacteraceae bacterium. Classification (GTDB taxonomy): domain Bacteria; phylum Campylobacterota; class Campylobacteria; order Campylobacterales; family JALSKU01; genus JALSKU01. The sequence continues at coordinate 6,305 of CAZMKH010000039.1, forward strand.
AAAAGATACAGGAACTTTTGGAATTTGAAGAGAATAATTACAGCGAAAACCGTGTTGAGATAGAAAAGGATGTCAAAGAGATATTTATAAGTATCAACAGTATCATAAAAGTTGTCAATGCAATATACAAAAATATCAAGCTTATAAAACAGATAAGCATAGAAGCAGGGAAAGAGCTTGAAAGCAATGACAACCCTCTTATTATAAAAAACAGTGCGGCTACTTTTAACAATAAAATTAACCAATTCGTAAGCAGTATTGACAAACAGCTTGAAACCCTTCAAGACAAATACCAAAAAGCCGGCGAAACATTTAAAAGTATTGAAAACAGCACGATTTTTGACACAAGATTTGGAGTTTACAATAAAAGATATTTTATCGAACAAGCCAAAAAAGAGAGAGAAAAAATTAAAAAATTCAACTATGAAAGTACCATTGTAACCATACAGATAAAAGAGAGTGTATTAAAAAAACTTCCTTATACAAAAGATAAAATATTTCTTCTTAGAATTATAGCTAAAATGCTTCTTAAAACTTCTAGACGAAATGATATTATTTCATATTTTGGCGAAAATAGCTTTATAATGCTTTTAAGACATACTGATATACAAAGCACCAAAAAAGCATGTGAGAGAATGTTTGAAATGTTAACAAATGCAAATATCATACTTAATGATATGGAGATAGATATAGATGTCGGTATAGGGGTAGCCCCTGTCAGTAAAGAAGTTGAAGTTGAAGAGAGTATAAACTGTGCTTTGGAGGCTATGGAAAAAAGTGGTAAAAACAAAGAGATTTATAAAATTTGCAAAAAACTATAGAGGATAAAATGATAAGAGAGATTGTAACCTATCCGGACAAGAGACTGAAACTTGCTTCAAAAGATATAGAGGATTTTGATGAACAATTACATCTTTTGCTTGATGATATGTATGAAACAATGGTGGCAAAAAACGGTATAGGTTTGGCTGCCATTCAAGTTGGAGTTCCATTAAATGCACTCTTGATACTTTTACCTGATGAAAACGATGAACAAAAAAAAGAAGATCTTATAGAGGTAATAAACCCCAAAATTTTAAACAAAAAAGGCTCCATTGTTTATCAAGAGGGGTGTCTTAGCGTTCCTGAGTATTATGATGAAGTTGAAAGAGCCGAATGGATCGAAGTCGAGTACTATGACAGACACGGTGAAAAAATAGTTAAAGAGTGTGACGGACTTCTAGCTGTAGCATTTCAGCATGAGATGGATCATTTAAAAGGTCATCTTTTTATAGAAAAACTATCATATCTAAAAAGAAAAAAATTTGAAAAAGAGTGGAAAAAAAGAAAAAGAGCCAAGAAATTGTAAGCCTTCGGCCTATAGGTAAAAAATATAAAACCCCTACTCGTTTAATCTAAAGGATTTTCCGGTGAAACTTATCAAATGTGCAACCTTGGATATCAGTGAAGCAAAAATTGTTGAGGTTGAGAGCAGTTTTGTAAGAGCGCTTCCCGGATTTAGCATCGTAGGTCTGGCAAATACTTCCATCCAAGAATCACGAGACAGAGTAAAGTCTGCTCTTTTGGCATTAAAGTACAAATTTCCTCCCCAAAAAATAACTATCAATCTTTCCCCCTCAGACCTTAAAAAAGAAGGAAGTCATTTTGATGTAAGTTTTGCTCTCAGTATCGCTTTACAAAATGAAAATGTTGACTTTGGAGATATTTTTGTTTTTGGCGAGCTTGGACTAAACGGCAAGATGAAAGATACAAGTCTCATTTTTCCTATAATACTTTCTTTGGCAAAACAAAAAAAGATAGATAAAGTACTCATTCCAAAAGAGAGCTTTGATAAAGTATCCAAAATTCCGGGTATCCAAATAGCCACTTGTGAAAACCTTGAAGAGGCGATAGATTTTTTCAAGTCAAATGAAAAAACCTTTTTAGAGCCGAAAGACATAGAGTATGATTTTTTAGAAATCGGCAGTAAAAAATACTATTTTCAAAATAAATTCCCACTTGACTTTAAAGATGTAAAAGGGCAGGAAGTTGCAAAAAGAGCTTCTTTGATTGCCGCAAGTGGAATGCATAATATCCTCTTTGAAGGAAGTCCCGGATGCGGTAAAAGTATGTGTGCAAAAAGGTTGAGATATATTTTACCTCCAATGAGTCTTGAAGAGGT
>CAZMKH010000040.1:0-8456 GCA_964566455.1 uncultured Campylobacteraceae bacterium
CAATTATTTGGTATCGATATTTGGAGGTACGGTTTTTTATATGTTTTTGGTACAATTTGTGACAAATTAGTAATAAATTCACATTATTCACATTTTTTTTATATTCTCTACACAATCAAATGCTATAATATGCAAATTAGTTATATTATTTAAGGAAAAATATGAAAAGTAAGAGATTTTTGTGTATATCAACTCTAATGGCATTGACAGTCGGCTTACATGCCTTAACTCTTAAAGAATCAGTACTGCATGTCATAAAAAACAATCCTGTTATATCTGAAAGAGTCAAAAATTATAATGCAACTTTACAAGATATCAAGATAGCAAAAGCCGGATGGCTTCCTACGCTTGATTATCTTGGAGGTATAGGATATGAAAGAATAAACAATCAAGGAACAGGTTTTAGTGACAAGGGTTCACATATCTATGAGAGCAGTTTGATATTTGTAGAAAATATATTTAACGGATGGAGTACAACGCATCAGATAAATACACATAAAGCCAGAGCTGCCGCTGCCGCTTATAACTATATAGAAAAAGTAAATGACACAAGTTTTAATTTGGTAAATTATTATCTTCAAGTACTAAAAAACAGAGAATTACTAAATATCGCAAAACAAAATATCAAAATAAATGAAGCTATTCAAAAAAAAGTAAAAAAACTGTATGATTCGGGATTGACTACCAAATCCGAGCTTGAAAAGATAAATGCTTCACTCTCTTTGGCACATGCAAACTATACCGTACAGCAAAATAACCTTTTAGACTCTCTTTATCAATTTAAGTATTATTATGGCAAGAAGATAGACCCAAACATTCTCATAAAACCTGAGTTTGACTATGCTTTGCCTTTAACTTATCAAGAAGGAAGAGATTTTGCCATAAAGCACAATCCTTCAATTTTGGTCCAAAGATATAACATAAAAGTTGCCCAAGAAGACAGACTTGAAAAAAAGAGCGGATTTTATCCCAAAATCGACCTTGAAGCAAGAGAATCCTGGAGTAAGAATACCGGAGGAATTGACGGTAAAGATACCCGTTTTAGAGCTGTAGTAAAAGTAACATGGAATCTGTTTAGAGGCTTTTCGGATAAAGAAAGGGTACAAAAAGGTACAAGTAAGGTCAATCAGGAAATCCAGATAAAAAACGATCTTGTCAGACAGACTGTTGAGAGTTATGATTTGTCATGGAATGCATACATACAGACAAGGAAACAACTAGAACATTTAAAAGAGTATAAAAAATATGCACTCAGTACTCTCAGACTCTATTCAAAAGAGTATGACCTGGGCAGAAGGTCTTTACTGGATCTGCTTTCGGCTCAAAATGACCTGATAAATGCAAAATCCCAAATTGTAACCGCATCATATAATTACCTTTTTGCCAAATATAGAATACTTGATGCTATGGGCAGTATGGTAACTTCTGTTTTGGGGGATATGCAGCCGATTTATAAAAATGTTCAATTTCTAAAGAATAAAAATTCAAAAGAGGATATATATCCACAAATAGCTTCCAAAGAGAATGATAAATTTTTAAAAGCACTTGAAAACAATAGAAATTCAAAAAAACATTAAGAAGTTTTTATGGTAAAAAGTGAAAATGAAAGTGTAAATTCCCTTCTTGCCTCCTTGGCACTTTTTACCAAGCTTTATCATAAACCATACTCTATAGAATCCCTTATATACGGTCTTCCTCTAAAAGAGAGCAGTTCAAGTGAGCTTTTTTCACTCAAAAACTCAAAAAGTCTTATGTCAAGAGCCGCTAAAAGAGCAGGACTTGAATCCTCTCTTATAAAAAAAGACTTAAAAAGTATTTCACAACTTTTTTTGCCAATGATTATACTTTTAAAAAATAGAGAAGCCTGCATCCTTGAAACATTTTCAAAAGACAGAAAAAAAGCAAAGATTATTTTCCCATACAATGAGGCATATGAGTGGGTAGATACAGATAAGCTTCAAGATGAATATACAGGATATGGCTTTTTGCTTAAAAGAAGTTATGAGTATGGAGAGTTTGACCATAAAAGAGTAAATCTCGATACCAAACACTGGTTTTGGAGTACATTAAAATATTCTGCTCATATTTATAAAGATGTTATACTCGCTTCTATTCTTATAAATATCTTTGTACTTGCAACTCCTCTTTTTACAAGAAATGTATACAATAGAGTCATACCAAATCAGGTAGTTGAAACATTATGGTATTTTGCCGGAGGCGTTATCGTCATATATATACTTGATGCTTTCTTGAAATTTACAAGGACATACTTCCTTGAAATTGCAGCCAAAAAGTCTGATATCATTATGTCATCAGTTATATTCCAAAAAGTTTTGGATATGAAGATGTCTGTTTTGCCCAGGTCTATCGGCTCATTTGCCAGCAATTTAAAAGACTTTGACTCAATTAGAGCATTTTTGACTTCGGCAACTTTGACAGCTTTTATAGACATACCTTTTGCGATACTTTTTTTATTTGTTATCTGGTATCTTGGAGGTGCTATAGTATGGGTGCCTGTAGCTACTATCATTTTGGTATTGGGTTATGCTTTAGCCATAAGAAAGCCGCTATATAAAAGGATAGAGCAAACTCATCAAGCTGCAGCTCAGAAAAATGGAGTTCTTATAGAAGCTTTGCACAACTTGGATGCTATCAAAACATTGGGAGCGGCTAGCAAAGTACAGTGGCATTGGGAAGAGTCAACTGCGGAGATTGCCAAGAAGAGTCTCTCTTCAAGGATTATGTCAACCTCCATACCGATAGTTACTTCATTTTTAGTCCAGTTCAATACCGTTTTTGTAGTAGTTGTGGGAGTTTATCTTATAAATGCCAATCAAATGACTATGGGAGATCTCATAGCCATAGTGATACTTGTTTCAAGAACGATAGCTCCCATGGGACAGGCTGCTTCACTGATAGCAAATTATGAAGATATGAAAAGTGTGTATGATATCATGGGTGGTATCGTTCATCAGGAAGTGGAAAGACCGGAAGCCAAAGAGTTTGTAAATATGAAAAATTTTAAAGGCAAGATTTCATTTGACAATGTAAGTTTTACATACCCTTTAGAAGAAAAAGAGTCTTTGAAAAATATCTCTTTTACTATAAATCCCGGTGAAAAAGTAGGTATCATAGGTCGCATAGGTTCAGGCAAAAGTACTCTTCTAAAACTCATACTCAACCTTTATGAACCGACTTCGGGAGCTGTTTTGGTTGATGATATAGATGTCAGACAAATTGATCCGGCTGATTTAAGGGCTCATATAGGTTATGTAGATCAGCATGTAAAGCTTTTTAGAGGAACTTTGAAAGAAAATATAAAATACGGACTTGCTCATATAAGTGATGAAGATATGATAGAGGCGGCAAAAATATCAGGAGTTCATGAATTTTGCATCAAACATCCAAAAGGGTATGACATGGATATAGGCGAGCAGGGATACGGACTCTCAGGTGGTCAAAAACAAAGTGTAGCCATAGCAAGAGCACTTTTAAAAGATACCCCCATAGTCATAATGGATGAACCGACAAATGCTATGGACCAACAAAGTGAGGCGAATATCATAAGAGAATTTAAAAGAAGTCTAAAAGATAAAACTATTTTGCTTTCTACCCAAAAACTTGCTCTTTTGGATGCGGTAGACAGAGTGATAGTGATGCACGATGGAAAGATATATCTAGATGGTCCAAAAGAGATAGTCTTAAAAAAATTGCAAGGTTCCAATAATGCCCAAGCATAGCAATCTTTTGGAACACGAACTAGAATATCTTGAGAGTTTAAGTGCCGCAGTTTTGCAAAAAACTCCAAAAAGAAGCAAGCTTATACTCTACTTTTGGCTTTTGACTATAGCAGTTTTTATCATATGGGCAAATATAGCAAAAGTTGATGAGATTGTGCGTTCAAGCGGCAAAGTCATACCTTCCGGTGAAAATAAAGTAGTCCAAAATCTTGAAGGCGGAATAGTAGAAGAAATTCTTGTAAAAGAGGGAGAGAGTGTATCAAAAGGGGATATCCTCATAAAGATAAAAAATATCAAGTCAAAGTCAGATTTAGCACAATACATATCAAAAAAAAATGAATTATCCGCAAAACTGCAAAGACTCTATGCCCAAGCAAATTTAAAGCCTCTTGTGTATAAAAAGAGTTTTAAGTCAAAACATCCAAAACTCGTAAAAAGAGAGGAAAGCTTATATAAAACAAATTTACTTGACTTACAGGCAAAAAAAGATACATTGAAAAAGCAGATTGTACAAAAAAATGATATCCTAAAAGAGACAAAAGCCAAGATAAAAAATCTCAAGAAAAGCTATGGTTTTATAAAAGAGGAGATAAAAATAAGCAAACCTATGGTTAAAGAGGGTATAAAGTCAAAAGTTGACTTTTTGAAACTACAAAGAGAAGCAAACAATGTAAAAACCGAACTTGATAACTCTGTCAATTCCATACCCGCTGTTAAAACTTCCATCAGTGAAATAAAAAGCAAGATAAAAGAGTTAGAACTTTCATTTAAAACAAAATCAAAAAAAAAGTATAACGATGTTGCGGGAGAATTGGACAGAATTGAAAAAAAGATAGTCTCTTTTCAAGATACCGTAAACAGAACCAATATCAAATCTCCAGTAGACGGAATAGTAAAAAAACTGTATGTCAATACCATAGGAGGTGTTGTAAAACCCGGAATGGATTTGGTAGAAATTGTTCCAAAAGACAAAAATCTCATTGTTGAGGTCAAAGTAAGACCAAAAGATATAGCGTTTATCTATCCCGGGCAAAAAGCACTTGTCAAGTTTACCGCTTACAACTACTCCATTTATGGAGGTTTAAAGGGTAAAGTTATAGGGATAAGTCCTGATACAGTAACTGATAAAAAAAATAAAACCTACTATATCATAAGGATAAAAACTGATAAAGAGAGGCTCACACACAATGGAAAAGACCTCAAAATAATACCCGGAATGATAGTAAGAGCGGATATAATTACAGGCAAAAGAACTATTTTGGACTATATACTAAAGCCAATGTTGAACTCAAAAGATTATATATTTACAGAAAGATGATAGAGCTACTTTGTAATGACTTAAGCATTCTAAAAAGATGGAAGGATGCTTTAAAAGAGTATGGCACAAAAGAGATAGAAGCTATCACTCAAGAAGAAGATAAAAAAATTATCATAGCAGATATATCTACATCTGCTAGAATTGTATTTGATTTTTTAAAGTCAACTTCCAAACACAATATAGACTTTATACTTCTTGAGAGTGTACCTGATACAAAAACAGCCAAAAAAGTTTTGGCTCTTGGCATAAAAGCTTACGGAAACTCATATATGCTACCGGTGCATTTGATATCTTGCGTTGAAACGGTAAAAAGCGGACACATTTGGGTATATCCGGAGTTTACTTACTCTTTGATAGAAGATATTTTTACAAAAAACAAAGAAAACTCTCTTTTAAAAGATAAAAAACTAACCAATAGAGAGCAGCAGATAGCAAATGAAGTGATAAACGGTCTTAACAATCAACAAATCGCCGACAAACTAAATATATCACAGCAAACTGTAAAAGTTCACCTCTCCAATATATTTCAAAAACTGCATATCTCCAACAGAGTGGAACTCGCACTATACTTTACATCTTCCAAAAACTAATACCAAAGTATTATATACTTAAACTCTTTTTTTTACTAAAATAATATATAAAATAAGACAATATTGTATAAAGGATTGTTATGGCAAAGATAGTAGGATATGTTAAAACTGTTCAAGGCGAATATGTAGCAAAGTCAAAAGACGGCCATATAAGAGAGTTGCATGAAGGTGATCCTGTTTATGCATTTGATTTGGTTTACAACCCTGCAAAAAATGAACACAATCGTATAGATATAGACCTGTTGGCGACAAAAGATGATTTGCAACTAAGCGGAAAAGGTATGGTATATCTCGAAGATACCGTAACAAATGCCTCCATCCCCACTGAAGATATGACACTCTCTCAAGCTGATGTGAATTCTGGCTTAAGAGATGTGAAGGCTGAAAGTGACGATATAGATGCCATACTAAAGGAGTATGGTGATATAGATATAAACGAGACAGCCATAGGCAAAGAGGAAGTATTGCCAAGAGGTCATGAAGTTGACCAGTTTGCAAAAACTGACGGTGCGATAGCAGATGTAAATTCTGATCTAAGAAATGTAGCCACCCATTCATACAATCTTGAACATGATTTTGACCCTATTGCAAGCAGTGGAGAGAGTGGTTTTTCTCCTTCAAAAGTAGCTACAGCTGAATTTTTGGGACCACAAACACCACAAACTCCAAATCCGACAAATCCTACACCTATATACAATCCTCCCCAGCCTCAGCCTCAGCCGGCAACACCTCCATCAACTCCTCATCAAGCTGCCATACCAGAGATCTCTATAAATGATGTTTCTATAAATGAGCAAAACGGGAATATGATATTTAGAGTATCTTCAAATATCCCTGCCGGAGAAGATATAGTGTTTCATTACAGAACAAAAGATGGCAGTGCTACTTCCGGAGATGACTATACAGAGGTAAGCGGAACTGCCGTTATAAGAAGCGGAACAAGCTCAACTACCATAGAAGTCCCTATAAAAGATGATGCGCAAACCGAACCAAATGAAAACTTCACAGTTGAGCTTTTTGATATAAGCAACAATGCAAGAATAGCAGATGAAAGCGGTACGGGTACTATAATAGATGACAGAGGAAATGACAATCCAAATGTAGATGAAGATACAACAGCTTCTTTGGTAATCGATGATGCAGGAACTGTAACAGAAGCAGACGGAAACTATCTCGTATATGATGTAAGACTATCCAATCCTGTAGGAAATGATATACCTGTATTATTTACTACAGCAGGAAGTGCAACAAGCGGAAGTGATTATAACTCACAACTCCAATACAGCTTGGATGGAGGACAAACCTGGCAAAACATTACTTCCACAGTAGATCTACCGGCTGATGGTTCAACCATAAAAGTAAGAGCAGCTATAAATGATGACAGCCTGGTGGAATCAGATGAAACAGTTATTCTTCAAGGAAGCTCAACTGACGCAAGACTCACCGACAACAGTGACATAGGAAGCGGTATCATAACTGACGGAATAGTATATATAAAACTTTCCGGAGATGATACGGTATTGGAGCAAGATGGAGCAAAATTAAATCACACCATAAGTCTTGTTGATCAAAACGGTGATCATGTTTATCTTCAAAACTCAGAAAGCATAGATATCACTTTATCTTATACGAATGATGATACTTCAGGTAGTGACTTTGTTACAAAAACAACTACTTTTACTATAGAGGGAAATGGTAGCAGCAGTTATACCTTCAGCAATACAATAGCTGATGATACAGCAGAAGAAACCAATGAAAGTTATACTGTCAAAATAAGTTCTATAGACGCAAACAACACTTCCATAGAACATTTATCAATAGCCACGAATGATCAGGCGATTGGAACCATTATAGATAATGACAGAAGTATACAGTCTATTACAGATGCCGAGGTTACGGAAGGCGGAAGCTTGGTGCATACTGTTACATTAAACAAACCTGGAACAAGTGATGCTCAGTATGATTTTCATATATCAAATAACACAACTGATAACAGCGACTATGATTTGTCACAAATATCTTTTAGCAATGGTGTAACATATGATTCATCTACAGGTAAGATAACCATTCCTGCAAATGTAACAGAGTTTACAGTTACTATCCCATCGCTCCCGGACAATTTACAAGAGGGAAGCGAATCATACAATATATCCATAACAGATGGCAATCCTATAACCGTTACAGCTACAGGAACCATCTCTGACGAAACAACTCCTACTCCTGATGATACAGTCTATGCAAAAATTTCATCAGATCATACAACCATAACAGAAGATGGCGGCAATATTATATACTCAGTTACTTTAGTTGATAAAGATGGCAATCCTGTAACAGTTCCGAGCGGAAAGAGTATAGATGTAGATATTTCTTGGAGTGGAACGGCAAATGTAGATGATACAACATTGTCTTCTCTGCCGACAACAGTAACCATAAACGGAGGAACAACGCATACAGATATAACAGTTCCTGTTAAAGATGATTACTTCAATGAAGGAGATGAGCCTTTAACCGCAACCATTACATCTGTAACAGATACAAATAATACTTATGAAAATACAGCAGTTGCAACACAAGCAAACGGCTATATACCAACTGATGCAAACACAGCAACCACAACCATCCAAGACGGCACAAATGAGAGTGATGGAGGAGCTGGTACTGAAGATACTGTTTATGCTAAAATCACAGGCGATAGTACAACAGTTGAGGGAGGTTATCTAACTCATACAGTTACTTTGGTTGACAAAGATGGAAATCCCGTAACAGTTCCAAGCGGTAAAACAGTAACTGTTACTCTGTCTTATACTG
>CAZMKH010000041.1:0-8396 GCA_964566455.1 uncultured Campylobacteraceae bacterium
TGCTTAAAAAAGCAAGAGATATTATCAAAAACGGTGTTGAAGTAGATATAAGAAAGTATGAAATAGCAGCTTAGTTAAGTTGTTAACAAGTTCAAGGAGTGGAATAAATTATACTAACAGCTAATTTACTCCTAACGATTGCCGTTAAACCACAAAAGGAACATAATTGAGCAACACAAACCAATGGAATGCTGAAAAGTATAAAAAACATGCTGATTTTGTATCAAATTTAGCTTTTCCAGTTGTAGAACTTCTAAATCCACAAGCAAATGAAAAAATTTTAGATTTAGGTTGTGGAGATGGAACTTTAGCAGTTGAAATAGAAAAATTTGATACTAAAGTTATTGCAATAGATTTAAGTGAAAGCATGGTTCAAAAAACAAAAGAAAAAGGTATAGAAGCATATGTAATGAGTGCTACTGATTTAACTTTTGAAAATGAATTTGATGCAGTATTTTCAAATGCAGTTTTGCATTGGGTAAAAGAAGATGAAAAAGCAATACAAAAGATTTCAAAATCTTTAAAAGCCAATGGACGTTTTATCGCTGAGTTTGGAGGATATGGAAATATAAAATTTTTAACTGATGCAATAGAAGAAGTTTTCAACAAACATCAAGAGTTTGGAAATTTTAATAATCCATGGAACTTTCCAAAAGATAGTGATTATAAACAACTGTTAGAAAAAAATGGCTTTAAAGTAGAATATATTGAGCTTATTCCAAGACCGACTAAAATAGATGATATTTCAAACTGGTTGGATATATTTGCAAATGGGATTATCTCCCATTTGACAAATGAGCAACAAATTCAATTCAAAAAAGAAGTAAGAGAAATTTTAAAGCCGAAAATTTACTCTGAAAAAGATGGTTGGGTAGCCAATTATGTTAGGTTGAGACTAAAGGCTTACAAAACAGTTTAACAAACCACTGAAAAAATTATTGGACCCTGGTCGGCAAAACTATTTTTTACAAAAGCTAAAACTCTCTTAGCGTCTCTTGTATGCCTTTGTGTATTTCATACCAAAAATTCATCGCTGCTTCTTTTTTATCTTTTTTGAAAAAATTTAGCCATTTTATGAGTTCGCTGTCATTGTTGCCTTCTATGGTATGTTTTCTCATCAAGAAGGTATAAACCATATCTATGTTTCTTTCTGACTCCCAAAATATAGATGAATTTCTTCCGCCTATCCTGTTTGCAGTCATGGTTATGCTGGATAGATACTGCTCTTTTAGACCATACAAAGAGCCCATTACTTCAGGCATCATCTCTTCAGCCCATTTTCTGTGAAATCTGCATATTCCTATATTGTCCAGTATCAATTCGCCACTCAATCTTTTGGCATTGTTTCGTCCCAACTCTCTTGGCACTATAAAATCAGGTCCATAATACATATAATATTTTCCCATTATAGGCATTGGTGAGAGTGCTCCCGGAGTCCAGTACTGATTTGGTACCATCCACCCTTTTCTTGCGTAGGCATTGTAAACAAAAGAGTCAAGTATCCTTTTTCCTTTTTGTCTTGAGATATCGTGTGCAAATTTTCTAGCGCCGTCGCTAAAGTCCAATATCCCTCTTTTATGTATGATAGAGTCAAGTAAAGCCACACCTATGTCGGCATTGTGCATAGATGAATTTACTACATCAAACTCTTTGGGATTAAAGTTTGGTATCGCATCAACTCCCAACTCTTCGGGAGTCAAGTCGCCCTCAACCAAACACTCCATAAGCCAGGAGAGTGCACCTCCTACAGATATGGCATCAAAACCGTACATATCTGCTTTATGGTTTAGTTTTTCAGCAGCTCTTTGGTCAAATATACCAGACAGCGGCCCCATAGTCTGATACGGTTCATAATCTTTTTTATACTCATCTTTCATCTTTTTGCATACCGCAGAGCACGGCTCACCGCAATTTTTTGAATTTTTTGTTTTGATAGTCTCTTCGTTAAACTGTTTTAGATAGTGATTTATGATAAATTTATCATGGATATCTACTCTCTCTTCTTCGCTCATATAGATACTTTTGTAGTTAAAAGATAGCATACTTCCTTTAAGAGAAGCATAATTTACTCCAAATGTTCCGCCTGTTTCAAAGTTGTCATCAAAACGGTACTTGGTAGTTGCTTCCATATCTTTTGTGGAGAGTTTCATTTTGTATTTGTCGTAAAACCATTTGTCAGCTACTTTTCTGTCTCTAAAATCATCCTCTATAAAAGTTCCGCCATAAATGATGCCGACTATTCCGTGCTCTTGTAACATTTTGGTGCCAAATCCGCCTCGTCCTGCCCAGGTATCTACAAAAGTAACTTTTCCTTTTCTAACAGGAGCTGAACAAATAGAGCCAAAATCAGTAGCCAAAGAAGCCGGTCCGGTTGCCAAAACTCTGGGATCTGCTCCGTATCTCTCTCCAAAATTATCCAAAGCATACTCCATCAAAGAGTAAACACCCCCTCTTCCACTGCTCCAAACTTTATCAACATTGACAGGATGGATTTCCACCTGTATCTCTCCGCCATCTTTTCTGTTTAAGTATATCAGTGAAGGTGTAGGAGCTTTTCCTACAATAGAGAGCATATTGATACCAAGGTTGTTAAATACCAGCCCCGCTCCACCCATGGAAGATATATAAAATCCTCCCCATGCGGGAGAAAATCCTGTAAGTATCAGTCTGTTTGAGCCCGGGAAAATAGAACCTGCCAAAATTCCTGTTCCCATGTTTAGACTATTGTATTTGCCTGCCAACTCAAGTCCCAAATCAACAGGACCAAAAAATTCACCCAATTCATAACGATTTACTCTGTAAAATGATGTTGCGGCATCAACAAACAGTACTTTTTGTTTTGTTTTCATAATAATTACCTTTTTGGGATACCTTTAACAACAGGTAGCCTCTACATAAACCAAAAGGACAATTTTAGCACAATTTTAGCATATAACCAAATTATTGGATTATATAACTCTTTTTTTGTTACAATAAAAGGTTTAAAGGAGAAACATTGAAACAAATATTTGAAATAACAGACAAAGACGATATCAAAGAGGTTTTGGATGGTGCATCATATGGCACATTGGCATTATGTGAGAATGAAAAGCCCTATTCTGTGCCGATAAACTTTGTAGAATATGAGGAAAATATATATTTTCACGGCTCTTTTAAGGGGAAAAAAGCAGATATTTTAAAAAAGAACAGTTTTGCCTCTTTTTCAGTTGTTGAGCCTTGTGCTTTGATACCATCTTATTTTAGCTCAAACGAAGGCTTGGCATGTCCTGCTACCCACTTTTTCAAATCCGTCATCATCGACGGAGTGATAGAATTTGTCGAAAATAAAGATGAAAAGATAGATGTACTTACAAAACTCATGCAAAAACTGCAACCTGAGGGCAACTACAAACCTTTGAATGAAAATGAATATGAAAAAATTATAACTGCAACCTGTGTGTATAAGCTTATTCCTACTTCCACAAGAGCAAAGTTTAAATTTGGTCAGCATTTAAACAGGGAAAGGTTTGAAATGATTATCAATCATCTTGAAAAAAGAGGTTCAAAAACAGATAAAAAAACCATAAAACTGATGAAGAAATTTAAAAACAAACAGTATTAAACTATTCAACTTTTCATGAAAAAAACTAATTAGGACAATTTAAGTCCTAATTAAACTAATAGTGCTATAATTGCTAAAATATTAACTATCTAGGTTACAGAAGGATGAGGTTATGTCTCAACAAGAATTAAACAAGGCGGTTTCGGGAGAGTATTCACTCGGTTTTGAGATAGATATAGACCAGGATACTGTTCCTCCGGGACTAAATGAAGAAGTTATATCTTACATATCACACAAAAAAGATGAGCCTGAGTGGATGCTAAAGCTTAGACTCAAGGCTTTCGAAAAATGGAAGAGCATGAAAGAGCCTCACTGGGCTCATGTGAATTATGAACCTATAGATTATCAAGCCATATCTTACTTTTCGGCTCCAAAAAAGGGTGCAAACTCCCTTGATGAGGTAGATCCGAAAATTCTTGAAGCTTATGAAAAGCTTGGTATTCCGCTCGAAGAACAAAAGCAGCTTCAGGGTATTGCTGTGGATGCTGTAGTGGATTCGGTTTCGGTCAAGACAACATTTTCTGAGGAGTTAAAGAAAAAAGGTATCATATTTTGCTCTATTTCTGAAGCTATACGGGATTATCCAGAACTGGTTAAAAAATATATGTTTTCGGTAGTTCCTATGAATGACAATTACTTTGCGGCACTTAACTCTGCTGTTTTTACCGATGGAACTTTTGTGTATATTCCAAAAGGTGTAAGATGTCCTATGGAGTTAAGCACCTACTTTAGAATAAACGCTATGAATACCGGGCAGTTTGAAAGAACGCTTATCATAGCTGATGAAGGAAGTTATGTTAGCTACAATGAGGGCTGTTCTGCTCCGCAAAGAGATGCCAATCAACTCCATGCGGCAGTGGTTGAACTTGTGGTATTAAAAGATGCACAGATAAAATACTCCACCATTCAAAACTGGTATCCCGGTGATGAAAACGGACAGGGCGGTATATATAACTTTGTAACAAAAAGAGCTATATGTAAAGGTGAAAATGCCAAAATTTCTTGGGCACAGGTAGAAACCGGCTCATCCATCACTTGGAAATATCCAAGCTGTATCTTGCAGGGCGATAACAGTGTGGGTGAATTTTACTCGGTTGCCGTTACCACTTTAGCCCAGCAGGCTGATACCGGTACAAAGATGATACATTTGGGTAAAAATACCCACTCGACCATCATCTCCAAAGGTATCTCCGCCATGAAGGGACAAAACAGTTACAGAGGTTTGGTAAAAATTGCCGCAAAAGCCCAAAATGCACACAATTACAGCGAATGTGACTCTCTTCTTATAGGGAGTAATTGCGGAGCACATACCTTTCCATACCTTGAGAGCAAAAATGCAAAAGCCAAAGTTGAACATGAAGCTACCACGACAAAGATAAGTGATGAGCAACTCTTTTATCTAAGACAAAGAGGCATCAGTGAAGAGGATGCGGTCAGTATGATAGTTCACGGGTTTTGCAAGGAAGTTTTTAACAAGCTTCCTATGGAGTATGCAGTCGAAGCAAAAGCATTATTGGATTTAACATTAGAAGGAAGTGTAGGATGAATAAAGATAACAATATGGTAGTAGATATAAAAGATTTGTATGCAAGTATCGCGGACAAAGAGATACTAAAAGGGTTAGATTTACAAATATTAGAGGGAAAAGTTCATGTCATAATGGGACCAAACGGTGCAGGAAAATCAACCCTTTCAAAAACGATAGTGGGACATTATGATACTAAGATAAGCAGTGGAGATATTCTTTACAAAGGTGAAAGTATCATAGAGTTGTCTCCTGAAGAAAGAGCTCTTAGAGGCATATTTATGAGTTTTCAAAACCCGATAGAAGTTCCAGGGGTAAACAATGCCTACTTTTTAAGAACAGCACTGAATAATAAAAGAAAATATTTGGGACTTAGTGAACTTAATGCGGCAGAATTTTTAAGAGAGCTAAAAAAACTCATAAATGAGCTTGGTATGAAGAGTGAAATGATACAAAGATCACTCAACCAAGGCTTTTCAGGAGGAGAAAAAAAGAGAAATGAAATCTTACAAATGATGGTTTTAAAGCCTGATTTTGTCATACTTGATGAGATAGACTCGGGACTTGATATAGATGCCCTAAGAGATGTAAGTGAAGGTATCAACAAAATGAAAGACGGCAAAAGAAGCTTTTTGGTCATCACTCATTACAGCAGAATCTTAGACTACATAAAGCCAGACTTTGTTCATGTATTAAAAGACGGAAAGATAGTAAAAACCGGAGGACCTGAGCTGGTTGCGCAACTTGAAGAAACAGGGTATGAAGCTCTTGGGGAGGAATGATATGAAACAGTTGTTAACTCCTGCCAATCCCAGTGCCAATCAAAAAAGGGCTTTAGAAAAACTCGAACTGCTCGGCTTACCGACAAAAAAAAGTGAAGAGTACAGATATTTTGGCATCGAAGCTATTTTATCAAAAGAGTGGGAGAGACTTGAAGCAAAGCCCGAAGAGATACAAACAAGCCAAAACATAGTCATCCATAACGGAGTGGTTGTAAGTATGCCCAAAGACAAAGGTATAAGTTTAGAATACAGCGATAAAATAGATATGGATGAAGAGCATTTTGACCCTCTTTATTATCTAGGACATGCACTAAATAGCACCAATATAAAGATAAGATTTTCCAAAGATTGCAGCGTCATCATTAGACACATAAGCAGTGCCAGGGAAAAATTTATCTCCTATAGAACATCTTTATATTTTGATGAAAATGTAAAGGTTGATGTCGTTGAATTTATCGAGGATATAAATGCCAAAAACTCTTTTAGTCTGTTTGGCTCGGATATATTTGTTTCAAGCAAAGCAAAAGTATCTCTTACAAGAGAAAGAACAGCCCTGAAAGATGGTCTTATTGCCATTTCAACTGATAGAGTTGAAGTAAAAGAGGATGCGGTTTTTGGCTATCATACATTTGATTTTGGAGATGGAAAAGGTTTAAATCTGATAAAAGCAAAGTTGTATGAAAATGCAAATATAAACTCCTATCATCTTCTTTTTGCAAAAGAGAAAGCCAATATAGGAAATATATCCAAAATTATCCATAAGGGGAAAAATTCCAAAAGCACTCAAAAAGCAAAAAACATACTCCAGGATGTTGCTAAGGGTATCTTCGATGCTCTTATAAAGATAAAAAACTCTGCTCCAAAAAGCATAACTCATCAAAATTCCCAGGCAATTTTGTTAAATGACGGAGCATTTATGGCAAGTAAGCCGCAACTGGAAATTTATATCGATGATGTGGAGGCAAGCCACGGCTCTACCATAGGTGAACTTGATGCCGACCAACTTTTTTATCTTCGCTCAAGAGGCATAAACAAAGAAAATGCGAGAAAACTTCTCATACTTGCGTTTGCAAATGAGATGATAGATATGATAGAGGATAAATACGTAAAAGAGACTCTTCACTGTTCATTTGACAATGTTTATCACAATAAACCTCAAGTTGAGTGTATTGCCACATGCCACCATTGTGAAGAGATAGTTTTAAAGGAAATATCATGAGTTTAAAAGAAAAGTTAGAGCATTACAAAGAGGATTTTGATCTTTTTGAAACACCAAATGAGAAAATGGAGTATATCTTTGACCTTGGCAAAAGACATACAACGCTTCCCGAAAAGGATAAAAATGATGATACTTTTATAGAGGGTTGTGCATCTCCTGCATGGCTTACTTATGAGTGTAAAGATGGCAAGCTCATTTTAAAAGGAGAAGGAACTTCTGAAATGGCAAAAGGTATGTTGGGACTGCTTTTGGATATCTTTAGCAACAATACGCCGGATGAGGTTTTGGAGTTCAATCCTCAGGAGTTAAACAAGCTGGGAATTGTGGAGCTTTTATCTCCGGTCAGACAAAAAAGTTTGGAAGCATTTTTACAAAAAGTTTATACTTATGCCAAAAAATGCAAAGAAGAGTCAAAGGATACAAATGAGTAAAGACCCAAGAGAAGTTACACCAAAAGAGAGCCAAGAGCGTATCATAGAGGAGCTTCAAAAGATCTACGATCCTGAAATCCCTGTAGATGTATACAACCTTGGACTTATATATGATGTCAAATGTGAAAAAGATGAGACAAGCAAACTAAACAGATGCAAAGTAGTCATGACTTTAACTTCAGCAACCTGCTCTATGTCAGAAATGATAGTGGACCTTGTTAGAACGATACCAAATCGTATAGAGGATAACTCCATAGAGTCTTTGGATGTTGAGCTTGTTTTTGACCCGCCTTGGGATCCGAGCAAAATGAGTGATGAAGCAAAACTTCAAATGGGGATGCTTTAACGAAATTTGGGTTTAAGAAAGAGTAATTCTATATCCTTGAGAGTAGATATTTTCTATACAGTTTCGAATAAGTTTTTTTCTTATTCTTTTTACCAAGTCTTTTAGCCTTGAAGGGTTATAATCAAGCAGTGCATCCTCTCCCCATACAAAGGTGATGATCTCTTCTTGGGTATAGATGTGTCCCGCTCTTTTCATCAAAAGCTTGAAAAATCTTATCTCATATTTTGTCAATTTTACTCTTTGGTGATTTTGATATAGTTCACTGTTTTGCTTATCCCACTGCATTACATCATTTATGATAATTTTTTCAACTTCACTCTTTTTGCTTGACATTTGCTCTTTTGCCAAAAAAAGTGCCTCTTTGAGCTCTTTTCTGTTTATTGGTTTTGGCAAATATTTTGTGAGATTTAATTCAGTAGCAAATATAAGCTTATCCACATCTTTTATGGCTGTTAGCATGATGATGCGGCACTTTTTATCTTTTTCTCTTAT
>CAZMKH010000042.1:0-8352 GCA_964566455.1 uncultured Campylobacteraceae bacterium
CAGTTATCAGCAAAGGAACAATGAAAGATCAAAAAGTTGTAGTTTCAACTTTGAGCGATATAGTTTCAAAAGCAAAAGGATTGCCGACACCTGTTATGATAGTAGTAGGAAAAGTTGTCAATTTGCGTGAACAGTTAAAGTGGTTTAAATAGCAATTATAGTTTGAAAAATTTATGGACAAACTTTATAGCTTTTTTATTGTTTAGATAAATCTTTTTGATAACTTTTTTATTGTCATCAAGTATTATCAAGTTGGCTCCCTCAAGTTTTAAATGAGTTTTACCCCAATTTTTCTCTAACTCATCAACTCTTTTGAAAACCATACTGTTACTTGGCTCTTCGCTCTCACCTGTTTTTGTATTGACTATTTTTAAACCTTTAAGGGTTTTTTCCAGTTTGTATGGAAAATAAGGTGCTATAGCATTCATAACTTCTTTGTTTTTTGCCTCAGGCAGTGCATTTTTAAATGCAACAAAACTTAAAAAGGCAAATACAAAAATAAGTGCGATAAAAATTTTTTACTCATTAAAAAATTCCTTTGCTTTTTTATCCAAAAATTCCATTCTCTCTTTTCCTTTTGGCAGTTTTTTTCTTAATTTTTTCATCTTGGCTAGAAACTTATCTATATCTTTTGGAATTATTTTTTCTATAAACCTTCTTAAATATTTTGCAACCGCGGGAGATGCTCCCGAAGTAGATACAGATATGGTAAGATCCCCTTTTTTGATATATGAAGGAAATATAAAATCACAATACTCAACTGCATCAACACTGTTGCAAAGTATCTTTTTTTCTTTTGCTTCGAGATATATATCTTTTTGTTTTTCTATATCATCAATGGCAACTATAACTATATCAAAACCGTCTATATCATCTTTTTCATATCTTTTTTTTATAGTTTTTATACCATTTTTTTGAGATAATTCCAAAATATTTTTATCAAATTCTTCAGCCAGTAAAACAATCTCGGATGTAAAATCAAGCAAATGTCCAAGTTTGTCTGTGGCAATTTTTCCACCGCCGATTATCAATATCTTTTTATTGTCTATTTTTAAATATGCCGGAAAATATGACATTTATTGAGTCCTTATAATATCTATGTAATAATACCATAAATTTTTTAGGATAAAGAAATAATGAGAGATAAAATACTTTATGAAATGCAAAAAAATTTTCCATTGTCCAAGAGGCCTTTTTTGGATATTGCAAATAAACTTGGTATAAATGAAGAAGAAGTTCTAAATATAGTAAAAAAAGAGAAAGATGAAGGTATTATAAGGCAAACTTCTGCCATATTTGATACAAAAAGATTGGGATATAAATCATCTCTGGTTGCTTTTGAAGTTGAAGGCGATGATATCGACAAAGCAGTGGAGTTGCTAAACTCTCATCCGGGTATCTCGCACAATTATGAAAGAAACCATGCGTTTAACATATGGTTTACACTTGCGGTTCCCCCTGATAGCCTTTTGGGTCTTGAAAAAACTGTAGAAATTTTGGCTAAAGCCTGCAAAGCAAAACAATATATCATACTTCCCACACTAAAACTTTTTAAAATTGCAGTTAAATTAGATACAACCGGCGAAGCCAAAAAGAAAGAAAAAGTAGTCAGAAAAAATTATAAACATATAGCTTTGAATGATTTACACAAAAGAGTTATAGCTTTGGCTCAAGAGGATATACCTGTAACAAAAGAGCCTTTTTTTGAAATGATAAAGAGGCTCGAAATTGATTATGATACATTTTTTACAACTTTGAACGAATTGAAAAGCGGTGGATATATGCGAAGATTTGCCACTATTTTAAACCACAGAAAAGCAGGTTTCAGTGCCAATGCGATGGTGGTATGGGATATAGATGAAGAAAAAGCTGAAGAGATGGGAAAAAAACTGGCCTCTTTTAGTGCCGTAAGTCACTGTTATTTAAGACCTAAATTTCAAAACTGGAGATATAATATCTTCTCTATGGTTCACGGCAAAACGAAAGAGGAAACGGACAGTATTGTAAAAGAGATGGAAAATGAGGTTGAATTTAACGAAAACAGATATCTCTACTCTTCAAGAGAATTTAAAAAAATCAGAGTAAAATACTACACTGATGAAACATACAAATGGGAAAAAAATATAATAATGAAGGAAAACCAATGAAGCAATTTTTTGAATTAGAAGCAGGATATCTCATCATAGCTCTTTTTTTTATAGTAGTAACTTATATAGTAACCACCAGGAGTTTTATGCCAAAAGGCGCTTTAAAAAAAGGTATGATAATGGTAGTACCGGTTTTGGCTTTTTTTATCGGTTTTCACTATTATATAACAACACAAAGAATGGCTAAAGTTAAAACTGCTTTTTTAAATGGAAAAACTATACTTTGTGAAAACAGAGAAACTTTTAAAGGACCCGGCAGCATCATCATCAAAAAGTCAGCCGGTTGGATACTGAATGACGGTATATTTTTGAAACCTGACCAAAATAGAAAATTTCACAGTGCAAGGTGTGTGGTGGATATTATAAAAAATTGACAAAGAGGCAAAAGTGACCAACAGCAATACAGTTGAAAAACTAAAAAATATTCCACTTTTTCATTCGTTGAACAATGACGAGATGGAACTTCTAGCATCTATATCCAAAGTCGAACTCTATCCAAAAGGTCATACTGTATTTTATGAAAAAGAGAAGTTGGATTATATATATTTTTTGGTAAAAGGAACAGTAAAACTGTATAAAGTAGACAGGTTTGACAGCGAAATATTTTTAAACAGACTTGAAGAAAACTCTTTTATATACACTGTGTCAAATCTTTGTGTGGAAAACGACCCTCTTGGTGTATTTTATAGTGTTGAAGCATTGGATGAGTGTCAAATACTCTTGATTGATGTCAAAAAATTCAAATCTCTTTTTTTAACAAAGCCTGAAATCATGAAAGGCATACTACAGGAATCATATCAATCTATTTTACAACTGCAATATATTTTGAACAGAGATATAGTATATGACGGTATGGCGAAAGTTGCTTACAAGATTTCAAATGAGATAGATATATTTAACAATATGAAAAAACATGAAGTTGCATACTGTTTGCATCTGCAGCCTGAGACACTTTCCAGAATACTCAAAAAAATGGTAAGAACAGGCCTTATAGAAATGCAAAATGGTAAAGTTAAAGTTAAAAATATAGAAGAACTAAAAAACATATATGAATGAGGAAATAAAAAATGTTAACAAAGATAAGCAGTAAGATACATTTTATTGGAGGTATGCTTTCACTCATAGTTATAACAAATATAGTTTTGACTATTTACTTAAATAAAAAACAAGAAGGTGATTCATATATTATCAATATTGCCGGCCGTCAAAGAATGTTGTCACAAAAAATAACCAAGGAGATATTTTACATTAAAAGTTCTGAAAATTTTGACTTCCAAAATTTAAATGAAGATATAGAGACATTTGAAAAAAATCTATTTATTTTGATAAACGGCGATAAAAAATTGGGTGTTTATAAGCCTCCTAATAGTGATATAAAAAATAAACTTAATATGGTTTTAAAATTATGGAAACCGTTTAAAAAAAAGATTATACAGTTGGAGCAAGATATAAGAGGAGTAAAAAAAGATAAAGAAGTTATGATGAATAAATTTGATGATATTTTAAAAATATCTGATAGAGTTGTAAAAAAGATGGTAAAGTATAAACTGCCGGGCTCATATATAGACCTCTCAGGTCGTCAAAGGATGTTATCTCAAAGAATGGGACTTTATCTAGTAAGGTATATGGATACTTTTTCACAAAGTTACTACTATACATATTATGAAGCAATGAAAATGTATGATAGAACAATTCAATCTTTTATAAACGATAAACTAGTTAAAGAAAAACAAGAGTTATACAAAAGTGTATCAATCAATTATGAATATTGGAAAAAATTTAAACTTTATATCAATAATTTACTTGCTAAAGAGACTAAAATAGATATAAATATGACTTATATCCACAATAATAATACAAAACTATTAAAAACAATGGATGAGGCTGTATGGCTCTATACTGACTATAGTAGAGAAAAAACCGATTTTATTAAAAACTTCCTATATATATCAGGTGTCTTGGCACTATTTATCATATTTTTTACCTATTTTACCGCAAGAGCGTTAGAGAGACATATGGAAAACTTTGTAAATCGTGCAAAAGAGTTATCAAAGATAGATCCTATTACTCAAAATACTCCTTTGATGGTTGATATGTGTGGAGAGGATGAATTAAGAGAGGCATCAAGCCATATAAATAAATTTGCCGATAGAGTTAAAAATGCCTTTGAACACTCTAGCGAAGCATTAAAAAGAGCGGAATTTGCGGCAAAAGAGTTGCAAAATATTGCTGACAATATAGAAACCGCTCTTGATGATTTAGGTGTAAAAGAGAGAGATAATCTTGAAAAAAATATAGATGACACAGAAGATATAGCCATAGAGTCCGCAGAAAATCTCATACAAGTTTCCAAGATGATTCAGAAGCTTAAAAATAACCTTTCAGAGATTATTAATTCATATCAGGAAAAATAAAATCATCACGAAATAATTATTTTATATTAATCTCTTGACTTAAGTCATAGAAAAAAACCTCCTTTAAGTGATAAAATGTGTCATTCAAATTTCAAAAAGGAGAGAATATGGCACTTTCAAGAAGAGATTTTCTTAAAAGTTCAGCCGCAGCTAGTGCTGCAGCAGCTATTGGTATGAGCATACCAAGTGAAGTAGAAGCTGCTGCAAGTCAAGCTGAAGCCGGCTGGAGATGGGATAAAGCAGCCTGTCGTTTTTGCGGTACGGGATGTGGTATCATGCTGGCAACCAAAGGCGAAGGATTAAACAAAAGAATAGTTGCAGTCAAGGGTGACCCTGCAGCTCCGGTCAACAGAGGCTTGAACTGTATCAAGGGTTATTTCAATGCAAAGATAATGTATGGTGCAGACAGACTCACTCAACCGCTTTTGAGAGTAAATGAAAAGGGTGAATTTGACAAATATGGTAAATTTAAACCTGTCAGCTGGAAAAGAGCATTTGATGAGATGGAAAAACATATCAGGTACGCCCTTAAAGAAAAAGGACCTGAGGGTGTAGCAGTTTTTGGTAGCGGTCAGTATACTATCATGGAGGGTTATGCCGCTCAAAAGATGATGAAGGGCGGTTTTAGAAGTAATGCAATTGATCCAAATGCTAGGCACTGTATGGCAAGTGCGGTTGTAGGTTTTTATCAAACATTCGGCATAGATGAGCCAAGTGGATGTTATGACGATATAGAACTAACTGATACCATTATAGTATGGGGCTCCAATATGGCAGAGATGCACCCGATACTTTGGTCAAGATGTACTGACAGAAAACTAAGCGATCCAAATCGTGTAAAAGTTGTAAGTATCCAAACTTATACTCACAGAACTTGTGACCTGGCTGATGATACTATCATTTTCAGGCCCCAAACAGACCTGCTTCTTTGGAACTATGTTGCAAGAGAGATAGTCTACAATCATCCCGAAGCAATAGACTGGGATTTTATCAAAAAACATATCGTATTTACCGCAGGTCCGGTAAATATAGGCTACGGTATGAGAAGGAAAGGTGAAAAGTCGCTAACCCCGGTAAGATCTGATGGAAGTGCAGGGCTTTACAGCGCAAAAGAGATGGAAATCATTTCCAAAGAGATGGCAAAAAAAGTAAGTCCGCTTGAGGCACCTGCTCTTAAGCCTTACGGATATGAAGAAGGCCAGGTAATGAAAAATCGAGCAGGAACTCTTGCTCACTGGATGATAGATTTTGAAGAATATAAAAAATCACTTGAGCCTTATACATTAGACTATGTAGCAAAAGTTGCCAAAGGCGATCCTGATGAGGACATAGAGAGTTTTAAAGCAAAACTAAAAAGAATGGCAAGCTACTATATAGAAAAAGACAGAAAAGTAGTAAGTTTCTGGACAATGGGTATGAATCAACACACAAGAGGAAGCTGGGATAATACACTAAGTTATAATGTTCACTTCCTTGTAAACAAACAAGCAAAACCTGGTAATGGAGCTTACTCACTTACAGGTCAGCCAAGTGCCTGTGGAACTGCCAGAGAAGTTGGAACATTCTGCCACAGACTACCGGCTGATATGATGGTCAAAAATCCAAAACACAGAAAGATAGTCGAAAAAGGATGGAAAATACCTGAAGGTACTCTAAATCCTGTAGGCAATCAACATATAGTTAAAATTCACAGAGATATAGAAGACGGTGTTGTAAAGTTTGCATGGGTCAATGTATGTAATGCATACCAAGATACTGCAAATGCAAGACACTGGTTAAAAGCTGCAAGAGCTATGAAAGACCTTTTCTTGGTAACCAGTGATGGATATCCGGGTATTTCTGCAATGGTGTCAGACCTTGTTCTTCCAAGTGCAATGATATATGAAAAATGGGGAGCTTACGGTAATGCCGAGAGAAGAAGCCAGCATTGGAGACAACAGGTTCTTCCGGTTGGTCAAGCTATGAGTGATACCTGGCAATGGGTTGAACTTTCAAAAAGGTTTACTGTTGATGACTTATGGGGACCATATACTCTAAGAAACGGTAAAAAACTAGCAGATGTTAGAGGCAAAGCAAGAGCTATGGGATATAGAGGCGATACAACAATGTATGAAATCCTCTTTGCAAATGACAGAGCAAAATCTTATAAAATAGACCTTACAAAATTCCCTCAAAAAGGTTATCAAAACTCAGAATGTATAGGTGATGAAAGAAATGTTGTCGGAAGTGACGGAAAAGTCTTTAAAGGCTACGGTTTTATGCTTCATCAATATCTCTGGGAAGAGTATGCAGACTTTGGAAGAGGTCACGGACATGACTTGGCTGATTTTGTAACTTATCACAGAGTAAGAGGTTTAAGATGGCCTGTTGTAAACGGCAAAGAGACTCTGTGGAGGTTTAACGGTAAATATGACCCTTATGTAAAACATTTTGCGGGTGAAGATGCTGACTTTGCATTTTATGGACCGTTGGCTAAAAAACTATTTAGCGGAACGCTCACCAAGCCAAACAAAGCAGGTGGAAAATCAAGCCTTAAAAACAAAGCCAAGATATTTGCCAGACCTTATATGGATCCACCGGAGATGCCGGATAATGAGTACAATGTTTGGCTTTGTACAGGCAGGGTGTTGGAACACTGGCACAGTGGTACAATGACCATGAGAGTTCCTGAGCTCTTTAGAGCAGTACCTGAAGCACTTTGCTATATGCATCCAAAAACTGCCGAAGAGAGAGGTTTAAAAAGAGGTGATCTTGCCTGGATAGAAAGTAGAAGAGGAAAAGTAAAAGCAAGAATTGAAACAAGAGGAAGAAACAGACCGCCAAGAGGATTGGTATTTGTTCCATGGTTTGATGAGAAAATCCTTATCAACAAAGTAACGCTTGATGCTACTTGTCCTATGTCAAAGCAGACTGACTATAAAAAGTGTGCGGTTAAAATATATAAGGTATAAAGAAGTAAAAAATGCAACGCAAACAAAAAAAAATAAACTCATACAAAAAACCGATAAGTGAGGAAAGAAGGGGATTTTTGACCACTACAAGAAATCTCGGTCTGGCACTTATCGGAGGGCTCACATGGGCTGCATATGTAGATGAGGCAAAAGCAAATAAACTTTTGCTTCGTCCGCCCGGAGCTTTAAAAGAGAGTGATTTTTTAAAAACATGTATCAAATGCGGTTTGTGTGTTGAAGCTTGCAGAAACAGGGATGGCAATATCATATATAACTCAAAAGGTAAAAGAATTGGCACAAAAGAGCCAACTTTAAGTCTTGCCAAGCCGGGTGATAACAAACCACTTGGAACACCTTATTTTACAGCAAGAGAAATACCTTGCTTTATGTGTGATGATATCCCTTGTGCAGCTTCATGTCCAAGTGGAGCACTCGATATCAAAAAGCTGACAAACAAAAAGAGCAAAAAACCTGATATCACAAAAGCTAGAATGGGTTTGGCTGTTGTGCACAAAGAGAGCTGTATTGCATATTGGGGTTTACAATGTGATGCCTGCTACAGAGCGTGTCCGCTTTTGGGTAAAGCACTTACCATAGATATGCAGATGAACAAAAGAACCGGAAAACACGCTTTTTTACTTCCGGTAGTTCACAGTGACTACTGTACAGGGTGTGGGCTTTGTGAACATGCTTGTGTTGTTGAAAAAGCAGCGATATTTGTACTGCCGTTAGAGTACGCAGAAGGAAAAGTCGGAACTCACTATGTCAAAGGTTGGGACAGTGGCGATCAACAAAGAGTAAAAAATGCCAAAGAGATTCATACTATTGATGAGAGAAGCA
>CAZMKH010000043.1:0-8276 GCA_964566455.1 uncultured Campylobacteraceae bacterium
ATATGAAGATGAATGTGCTCTGCTATACCGGCACCCGCACTGCTGCCTAGATTCATACCGAGATTTACTCCTTTTGCACCAAAGCCCTCTTTCATCATTTTGACTGACTTTTGAGCTAACTTACTCATCCTGAGCCAACTGTTTTCATCAAGATTTTCCAGTGCATCGGTATGAAGATGGGGTATTATCATAAAATGCCCCGGATTATAAGGGTATTTGTTCATTACCATAAAACATACTTCATCTCTGTAAAGTACAAAATGCTCTTCATCCATTGAGGGGTTTTTGGAAATGTGACAAAATACACAACCCTCTATCTTTTTTTTAGTAACATAATCGCTCCTCCAGGGAGCATAAAGATACTCCATTACTCAACCCTCTTAAACTCTTCAAGAGCCTTGGCAATACTCTCCTGCCTCATAAAATACTCTCCTATCAAAAATGCATCTACTCCGATAGAGTGCAGTCTTTTTATACTCTCTTTATTATTTATACCACTCTCAGCAACTATGATCTTACCGTTTGGTATAAGAGGAATCAGTCTATCACAAAGTTGCATATCCATCTCAAAAGTTTCCAAGTTTCTGTGATTGATTCCTATGATGTCAGCTCCGGCGTATATGGCTTTTGTAAGATCTTCTTTGTCATGGATTTCAACCAGTGCTTCCATGCCCAAATGCCTTGTATAGTTTAACAACTCTTTTAACTCTTTTTTACTAAGAGCTTTGGCTATCAAAAGCACAAAGTCGGCTCCGTAGACCAAAGCCTCAACAAGCTGATACTTGTCAATGATAAAATCCTTTCTTAAAAGCGGGGTTGAAACATATCTTCTTATACCTGTAAGATACTCCAAACTCCCCTGAAAAAAGAAAGGCTCAGTCAAAACCGATATAGCATTGGCTCCCGCTTTTTCATACTCCTGTGCGATAACAAGCGGATCAAAATCCTCTTTTATCACTCCTTTGCTGGGGCTGGCCTTTTTAACTTCCGCTATTATCCTGTACGGCTCATCCTTTGTGGAAGTCAGATACTCCTTTACATCTCTTGGAACAAACGGATTGTATGCCAAACTTCTGCCTAGCCAATCCAAAGAATACTCTTTTTTCTTTTTTTCAAGTTCATCTTTTGTTTTTTTTATTATCTCATCAAGAATCATTTTGCCATTTTTTCCTTTACACATTTATTTATAGCTCTTATATGTTTTTTTACTTCCGCATCTTTACTCATTTTAGAAACTCTTTTTATTATTTTTTTTGCTTTTTTACAAAGTCCGAGTTTATAATACCCCCATGCAAGCGAATCAAGATAGTATGGGGAGTTTGGATCTTGTTTTAAAGCTTTTTTAACCAAAGACAAGCCCTTTCTTACATCCATATCATGGTCAATCAGTAAATATCCGTAATAGTTTAAATAAAGCGGGTCATTTGAGACTTTAACAACTTTTGCAAATTTTTTGGCTACTGATTTTAAAAGTTTTTTATCTTTTTTACTTTGTCCTTCATACTCATATATTGCCATTCTTCCCAAATATTTTACATCTTTTGTCTTTTCATACAATTCTTTGGTAACTTTGTAGGCATTTTTAAAATCCTTCATGGATATATAAATATCAGCCAACATCTCTTTGTCTATGTCATTTGTTTTCAAAAAATTTATAGCTTCCTTTTTTTCTCCCTGATATAGCAAAAGCTGGGCTACTTTTTTTGCATACTTCTCATCTTTGTATTTTTTATAAAGTCTTTTATATGTTGAGATAAGCCCGTTTATATCTTTTTCTCTCGCATAGATATCTATAAGTTTAAAGCAAACTTTTTTTGAGCACCCTCTGAGCCTTGCATGGGTTTCAAGGTAAGCTACCGCTTCATCTTTTTTGTTTAAAAATAGATATAAGATATCAGCAATATTGTTCAATATATCTTCGTTGTAATGAAAACTGTATGCTTTTTCAAAAGATTTAAAGGAGAGTTCATAATTTTTCAGATTTAAAAAAACCGAGCCGGCAAATTTGTAATTTTCTTCTGTTTTTGACTTTTTTATCAAATCCAAAGTCAAAGCAGTTACTTTTTTAAAATCTTTTTTGTAAAGATAATACCTTATCAATTCTCTTTTTAGCACATCATTGTCCGGATAATCTTTCAGCCCCTCTTTAACAAGCTTGAAAAAATCATCATATTTTTTAAGTTTTGCACTGAGACTTATAGCATACTTTAGATAAGCTATATTTTTTGTATGATTATAAAGCTTTTCAAAATATTTATAAGCTCCCGCAAAGTCATTGTTTTGAGAAAGCATAAAAGCATATAAAAGATATTTGTTTTCATCTTTGTATGCCCTGATGACAGTTTTTTTTGGAGTTGGCTGCTTTGGAGCACATCCGCTGAAAAGTATCACCAAAATGGAAAAAATTGCTAAACTATACCTATACACTCTTCTTTTACCTCTTTTATATGTGTTTTAAAATAATCCCAAAAAGGAAATGTCCTGCACTGCGAAGGTCTTACCTCGTAAATTTGACAACTGTTTTTTTTATTATCAAAAAATATACACTCAAATTCACCATTTATCTTTACCTCTTTGATGGTAAATTTATATTTTATCTTATTTAAGTAATCTTTTCTAAAAATTTCCTCATCTAATTTCAAAAATTCAGCTATTTTTTTTATCTCATCCGGGCTTACCCATATATATCCGCTCTCACCCCTGCAGCATCTTCCGTCACATTCATTACAAGCCGAAGGTTTAAAACCATAGCTAAAACCCTCTTTAGTAATTAGTGATTGTTCTTCTCTACTTTTCATTATCCATTCTCAATTCTCAATTTTCAATTCACATTTAAGGCTTTTAAGCCCTATTCTCTCATATATCCCTTTAACCTCATCGCTAAACTCACCATCTACATGAGTTATCAACGGAGGCAGACATTTTAGCATACTTTTTGAGCTTTTTTTGGCTCTTATCATTACAATAGTCGCATTTTTATTTGGCTTGGGATGAAGCCATCTTATCTCGTTTGTTTTTATCTTATGGTTTTCCAACAGTGTAAAAACCATATCCGCTTCAGACGCATCATAACAAAATATCAATTCGCCCCTGGGCTTAAGTAAAGTGTTGCACTTTTTGATAAACTCTTTCAATGGCAAAGAGTCATTAAATCTGCTTAACTTTTTTGATAAATTTTTGCTTTGTTTATTTTCGGCTTTGTAAAACGGTGGGTTTGAAACTATAATATCAAACTTTTTTTCAAATTCATAACTCAAAAAATCATCACAAAAAAACTCTGCTTCAAAATTATTGTTTTTGGCATTTATTTTTGATAAAAAAATATTGTTCTTTTGTATATCTATACCTGTCAAATTAACTTTAAAATTCTCTTTTATCAAAAGCCCTAGCACACCGCACCCACATCCAACATCCAAAATATCGCCTTTTGGATGAAATTTGGAGATAAAATCATATAAAAAAAGAGTGTCACTGTTGTAACAGTATCCGCCTTTTTCCTGGTAAATAAACAATCCTTTATCCCCTTTTAGATATAATTACATTTATTATATCTAAAAGGGTATTAAAAAATGATAATTATACCGGCACGCGTTGCATCAAACAGATTTCCCGGAAAAATTTTGGCAAATATCGGCGGAGTTCCGATGGTGATAGCTACGGCAAACAGAGTTAAAAATATAGACAAAGTTGTTATAGCAACAGACAGTGAAGAAGTAATAAATATATCCAAAGATTACGGTTTTGATGCCCTCATGACAAGTAGTACTCACAAAAGCGGAACAGACAGGGTAAATGAAGTAGCCATAAAACTGGACTTAAAAGATGATGATATCATTGTCAATGTACAGGCTGATGAGCCTTTTATAGAGCCGGAAATTATCCAAAAGGTTATAGACAGGCTTAAAACCGCAAAGAGCAAAAATGAAGATATATTTATGGTAAGCTGTTACAAACTTATATCCGACAAAGAAGCAAATGACCCAAATCATGTAAAAGTCATTACCGATTTTGAAAAAAATGCCATATACTTTTCAAGGAGTAAAATACCTTATGACAGGGAACGATATGATAATTATTTTGGACATTTGGGCATTTATGGCTTTACCAAAAAAAACCTCAATGAATTTTGCTCACTGCCAAATGCTCCTTTGGAGGATATAGAAAAACTTGAGCAGCTAAGAGCCATATACTACGGTAAAAAGATAGCTATGTTAGAGGTTGAAAGCAAAAGTTTCGGTATAGACACGAAGGAGGACTTGGAAAAAGCTTTAAAATTTTTATCCTGATATTTTATAGAGTTTTTTTCTTTCGCTTGAACCGGCAATTCCAAGCTGTTTTCTATATTTGGTTATAGTTCTTCTTACTATTTTTATACCAAATTTTTCTTCTATTTTAGTCAGGATTTTACTGTCACTGACAGGCTTTTTTCTATCCTCATTTTTTATAAGTTCGGTTATAAACTCTTTTATGGAAGCGCTTGAAACATTTTCATCTATTGCCGTGCTGAAAAAATCTTTCAAAGCAAACACCCCTCTGCTGCAAGATAGATACTTGTTGGATATCGCCCTTGATATTGTTGAGGGGTTTCTCTCCAACTCTTCAGCCAAATCTTTAAGTTTCATCGGTTTTATGGCTCCACCTTTAAAAAAGTCATACTGATACTCCAGTATCATAAGTCCTATCTTGTAAAGTGTGGCTTTTCTCATTTCAAGTGCATCTATCAAATCTTTTGCACTTTTAACTTTTTGTTTTACATATTCATTGCTTTCATTGACACCGTCGATATCCAAAACAACCTGTGGATAAAAAGCATTGTTTATATCTATCTCTATACCGTTTTTTGTTTCAGTTATATAGATATCCGGTATGATTTGTTTTGATTCGCCAAAATATTCTATAGCGGGTGGATTTTTAAATTTTTTTATGATAGAGAGTGCCTTTTCAAAGTGAGTTTCATCACAAAATTCCTGCATATTGTCAAAATTGTATATAAGCTTTTTGACAAGCAAAAACAGTTCATTTTCAATGTTAAAATCATTTAGCTGAAACATAAAACTCTCAAACATATCTTTTGCACCTACTCCCACAGGCTCCAAATATGCAAATCTCTGCCTTATCATCTCTACATTTTGTTTGTCAATCGAAAATTCTCTTGCTATCTCATCTATGTCACCTTTGAAATACCCCTCCTCATCAATATTTTCTATGACAGCAAAAGCAATTTCTCTGGATTTGGGAGTCGGAAAGAGTGGAGCAGATATCTGCTCATACAAAACTTCATACAAAGACTTTTGAGTGATACTTAATGATTCTATCGTATCACTGGTATATCTTGTTTCGCCTTGGACATGACTTCTTTCAAAACCCGACTTGACTACAATAAAAGGATTTTCTTCTACAAAAGGTTCCAAAACTTCATCAAGTGATTCTATATCAGCCTGAAGTATGGGAAGCCAGCTTCTCAAGGTTGAAGAGAGTGAAAGTTTGGTGGTTTGCGCCTGCCTTAACTTCACTCCAATACTCCTTTAGAGTTTGAAATTACTACCGAGATAGTATGTTCTTACAAGCTTGTTTTCAAAGATTTCACTTGCACTTCCGCTTGCAAGAAGTGAGCCATCTTTTATAACATAGGCTTTATCACAAATGGAAAGTGTTTCTCTTACATTGTGGTCAGTTATAAGAATGCCGATCTTAAGAGATGAAAGCTCTTTTATGATTTCCTGGATATCAGCCACTGCGATAGGATCAACTCCTGCAAAAGGCTCATCAAGAAGCAAAAATTTTGGCTTCAAAGACAAAGCTCTTGCTATCTCACACCTTCTTCTCTCGCCTCCACTTAGATTTTGGGCTTTTCTTCTTCTAATAGGCTCTATATTTAAAAGTTCAAGCAGCTCATCCACTCTTTTGTTTACCTCTTCTTTTGTTTTGTATATCACTTCACAGGCAAGTGCTATATTTTCTTCAACACTTAAGTCTTTAAATATACTTGACTCTTGAGGCAGATATCCTATACCCATTCTTGCACGCTTGTGAAGCGGTAAAAGCGAAATATCTTGATTGTCCAGATATATTTTTCCGTTTGTTGCTTCAATCAAACCGCATATCATATAAAATGTAGTAGTTTTACCGGCCCCATTTGGTCCTAAAAGCCCTACAACTTCCCCACTTTTAACTTCAAGAGATATATCATTAATGATCTTTGTTTTTTTTATAATTTTTTCTAAATGTTGAACTTTTAACTTATGCATTTATACTCTCTTTTGTTCTTTGTTTGTTTTATTTGTATTGTTAAAACTTTAAAACCCAACTTTTTAAGTAAGTTCTCAAGCTTTTCATCTCCCCACTCCACAAAATGAATCCCTTTTTTTTCAAACTCTTCCAAAAGTCCAAGAGCCAAAAACTCCTCTATGGATTTATTGTAAATATCATAATGAAAAATTGTATTGCCATAAATAGACTGCAAAGAAAATGTTGGACTGGTAACAGCTTCATTTAGTTTAAGATATGAAACATACTCTTTAACAAGTGTAGTTTTTCCACTTGCCAAATCCCCCTGAAGTAAAACAACTATATCTCTGCTCCCTATCTTCTTATCAAGCCATTTGACTACTTTATCAAGTTCATCTATCCCTGCAACAATACTCTTACCATCTGCCATCACAACTTCTGACTGACCTCTATAATTTCATCGAGCTTTTTCTTTGCTTTGCCGCTATCAATGGCTTCTTTTACCATCTCAATCCCCTCTTTTATATCTCTAGCCTTACCGTCAACATACAAAGCAACTCCGGCATTTAAAAGAACTATATCTCTTTTTGCGCCCTCCTCTTTGCCTTCTAGAATACTTCGCGTGATAGCAGCATTTTCTTTGGCACTGCCTCCTTTGATAGCTTCTTTGGGTGCCAGTTTGAAGCCAAACTCTTCAGGATCTATGATAAAGTCACTTGTGCGTCTGTCTTTTAAAAGTGTGGCATAAGTGATATCACAGATACTTATCTCATCAAGTCCGTCTCTACTGCTTACCGCTATGGCACTTTTTGTATCTAGTAAACTCAAAGCTGTAACAATCCTGTTTAAAAACTTATCGCTAAATACACCTATAAGGTATTTTCTTGCACCTGCGGGATTGGTTAATGGTCCTAAGATATTGAAAATTGTCCTGTGTGATAAACTTTTTCTAACCGGCATG
Organism: uncultured Campylobacteraceae bacterium; assembly: GCA_964566455.1. GTDB lineage: Bacteria > Campylobacterota > Campylobacteria > Campylobacterales > JALSKU01 > JALSKU01. The sequence goes on from CAZMKH010000043.1 coordinate 7,190, forward strand.
ATATATTTCATTGCAGGATGGTGGTTGATGGCAAACAAAAAAGTAAAACCGCACTCCTTAAGCATCTTGGTTTGCTCTTTTATGCCTAGGTTTAGATTGAGTCCCAACGCTTCAAGCATATCCGCACTTCCGCTGCTGCTTGTAATGGCTCTGTTTCCGTGTTTTGCCACAGCACATCCCAAAGAGGGCAAAAGAAGTGAAACCGTACTTGAAATATTGAAGCTGTTACTTTTGTCTCCACCGGTTCCAACTATATCTATAAGTCTTTTTTGCAACTCTTCATCAATATCTAGCTTTACAGAGTGCTCTCTCATTACCTCTGTAGCCGCCGCAATCTCCTCGGCGCTCTCTCCTCTTTCATAAAGTTCAACCAAAAAATTCTTTGCCTCATCAGCGTCCATTTTGCCTTCAAAAAGTTTTTCAAATCTTTTTTTTGCTTCATTAAACATTTTTCAACCTCACATATTCATCTTTTTTGCTTTTTGGGATACTTTTTGTTGTAGGAATTTGCAAAACTTCATAAGTAAAACTCTTATCAAGATATTTTATCTCTATGGTATCGCCTACTTTTACATCTTTTGCCGGTTTTGCAACTTTACCGTTAATGCTAACTACTCCGCTTTTGCACATATCTTCCGATATGGCTCTTCTTTTTGTGATATTTACACTGTTTAAAAATTTATCTATTCTCATAAGAGTATTTTATTAAATTTTTCTATAAAAAGGGCTTAACGGTATATTGCACTCAATCCGACCCCAAGTTCCCTATTTTAGCAAATAGAGAAAGTGCTAGATTTGTTCAAAAAATTTTGAGAGCTACCCGTAGGTAACTTGATGAATTTTTTGGATAAAGATAGTGCTTTATCTATTTGTCCGAAGGATGAGCAAATAAAGCCATATCTTTTGTAAGATATTTGTTCAAGTTACTACATAGTAGCTCTTCACAAATCTCTTACAAAATCTACAGCTTTCTTTACTCACTAAAGCAGAGAACTTGGGGTTGGATTGAGTGCATTTGCTTACATAAATAATTTTATATACTTTACTATTTTGAATTTATATAGTATAATGATATATATCAAAGTAT
>CAZMKH010000044.1:0-8188 GCA_964566455.1 uncultured Campylobacteraceae bacterium
TTTGATATCCTGTTTGTGAACAAGTCCACAAACAGCTCTTCGGCAGAGTGCCCTCGCGACGCTTGTCGCTCTTTAAAGATAGGCTTTAAATCCATACTCTTTATACCTATTCTACTTTACTCTTTGCAAATACTGAGTATCTCAGCCCTGTTGTTTATTATCGCTACACAGTGCTCATAATGAGCACCTTTTAGTCCGTCTTCACTCACTACCGACCATTTGTCACTCAGTATTTTTGCATTTGGACTTTTTTGACATATCATAGGCTCCAGACAAAAAACCATACCGTTTTTTATCTTTGGTCCTGATTTTGGGTTGTTGCCTTCCAAATAATTTGGAATCTCCGGCTCTTCATGCGGTTTTTTTCCTATGCCGTGCCCACAAAATCCGCGTAAAGGCACATATCCTCTTGATAAAATAAACTCTTCAATTTTATAACTCAACTCTTTAAATCTCATACCGGTTTTTATAATATCAACAGCATACATCAAAGTATCATATGAGCAGGCTATAAGCTCTTCATCTTTTTTTGAGATTTTGCCGACACCAACAGTTACGGCAGCATCTCCAAAATATCCCTCAAGCTCAACACCGATATCCAAACCCAGGATATCTCCCTCTTTTATAACAGTACTGTCTGGAATTCCGTGTATTATAACTTCATTTAAAGAGGTACAAACTCCGGCAGGAAAGCCATATAATCCTTTAAAAGCAGGTTTTGCACCATTGTGTGAATAGATATATTCTTCGCCAAGTTTGTTTATTTCAAGTAGTGTCATACCGGGCTTGACCAACCCTTCTAAATATTTAAGAGTTTGGGCGACTATCTTGTTTGCCGCCCTTAATTTATCTATTTCAGCAGGTTTTTTTAATGGAATCGCCATTAAAGTCCTACCGCACTTAGCGTTTCATATTTGCTCATATATATTTGTGCTTCAATTTTTCTCATGGTATCAAGTGCAACCTGAACGACGATAAGTACTGCGGTACCTCCAAAATAAAAAGGAACTCCCATAAACTTAACCAGCATCCAAGGCAGAGTTGAAATAAGCGCCAGATACAATGCTCCCCAAAATGTAAGTCTGCTTGCAACTTCATTTAAAAACATAGCAGTTGAGTGACCCGGTCTGACTCCTGGTATAAAACCACCCTGTCTTTTTAAATTATCTGAAATATCTTTTGAGTTAAATGCTATTGAAGCATAAAAATATGCAAAAAATACAACAAACAAAAACATCAAAAGGTTAAAAAAGAAACTGTTTGGACTTAAAAAATCTTTTACCATGACTATATATTTGTTTGTACTTGCCTGCAAAAGAGTTGACGGAAACATCAAAATAGCACTTGCAAAAATAGGAGGTATAACTCCACTAAGATTTAATTTTATAGGTATATAGTTCATTACTCTTTTGTTTTGGTTTTCCATCATTATCTTTCTTGAATATGACACAGGCACTCTTCTCTCACCAAGTTCAACATATATAATAAATCCTACCGTTACAATGATGATGGCGAGTATTGCAATGACAACCAAAAAGTTTAGTTCACCTGTATTTACAAGGTTGATTGTTCCACCTATCGCTGTAGGAATACCTGAGACGATTCCGGCAAAAATGATAAGACTGATACCGTTTCCTACACCTCTTTGAGTTATCTGTTCACCTATCCACATCAAAAGCATGGTTCCAGTTAGCATTGAAATGGCTGCAATAGGTATAAAAGTACCCATATCTATCATTATGGCACTCTCGCCGCCACGACCGGTCAAGCTTTGAAGACCTATGGAAACTCCGACAGCCTGGATAAGAGTAATAGCAACTGTTGCATATCTGATGATTTGCATATATTTTTCCATACCGTCTCGCTCTTTTTTCATCTTGCCAAGAGCCGGAAAAGTTGCCGCTAAAAGTTCAAAAATAATCGAAGCCGTAATGTATGGCATAATTCCCAAAGATATGATACTGAGTCTTTGGGCAGCTTTTCCGCTGAACATATTAAACATACCCAAAGCATTATTGCTGTTGGTATTGAAAAATTCTTTTACTATATCTATATTTACACCGGGAACCGGAACGTAAGCCAAAATTCTGTATGCAAATAAAAATCCCAAAGTTATCAAGATTTTATTTGTCAATTCCTTACTCATTAATTCTCCTTAAGAAAGAAGCAAAGCAAACAATTGCTTTGCTTAACTACTTGCTGTTTACTTGGCTCTGCTGGTTATAACTCTGTCATCTTTGATTTTAGATGCCAATTCACTGGCACCTTCACCGATAAGTTTTACTTTTGTAACACTGTTTTGAATTTTATGAATTTTTTTGATGTTTTCCAAAGTTATCTCTTCAAGTTCAGCTACTTTTGTTACTTTTTTAATATTGATGACATAAGGCTTTACTATCTTTGTAGTAAATCCAACTTTTGGAAGTCTTCTTTGAAGCGGTTGCTGACCACCTTCAAAACCTCTTTTTCTGCTGTATCCGGTTCTACTTTTTTGGCCGTTGGCACCTCTTGAAGCAGTTTTTCCCATACCGCTTCCCTGGCCTCTACCTACTCTTTTCTTTTTAAAAGTAGAATTTTGTGCTTTTTCTAAATTGTGTAATGCCATTATCTTTTCCTTTTTACTTCAACATGCTAAGAGCTTTTATAGTAGCTCTTACAACATTTCCAGCATTGTTTGATCCCAAAGATTTTGTCAATATATCTTTTATTCCGGCTAGTTCTACAACAGGTCTTGTTGCACCACCGGCGATGATTCCCGTACCTTCACTGGCAGGTTTTAACAAAATTCTGCTTGAATTGAATTTGACTTCGATATCATGAGATATGGTTGAACCTTTTATCTTTACATTGATGATATTTTTAAATGCATCATCAACTGCTTTTTTGATAGCATCAGGAACTTCTTTTGCTTTACCAAAACCATATCCGACATTACCCTTTTTATCCCCGATAACAACCAAAGCGGTAAATCTAAATCTTCTACCACCTTTGACAACTTTGGCAACTCTACCTATATTTACAATTACTTCTTCAAACTCTTCTCTATTATATTTTTCCATTAGTTCCTCTTTTATTACAACTTAATGCCGTTATCTCTTAAGGCATCTGCAAATGCAACTATAACACCATTGTACTGATATCCGTTTCTATCAAGTACTGCTGTTTCGATCTTGTTATCTTGTAATGTTTTGGCAAAAGCGGCTCCTACCTCTTTGGCACTTTCTATGTTTGCTTTAAGGCCTAACTTTTTGCCGTCAACTGCACAAAGTGTTACACCGTTTACATCATCAATTGCCTGTGCATAAAGGTGTCTGTTTGATTTAAAAACTGAAATTCTAGGTTTATCCGAAGTACCGCTGATCTTACCTCTGATTCTTCTTTTTCTTTTGATTCTTAAGGCATTTTTTTGTTTTAATAATTTTTCTCTCATTTTACTACCTTTTACTATTTACCGGTTTTTCCGGCTTTTCTAATAATAGTTTCATCAACATATTTGACACCTTTACCTTTATACGGCTCAGGCGGTCTGAAACTTCTTATATCAGCTGCTACTTGACCTACTAATTGTTTGTCATCACCTTTTACGGAAACTAAGTTTTTTTCTACAGTTATTGTTATATCTTTTGGTATATCATAATTGATAGGATGAGAAAAACCAAGAAGCAACTCTAAAACATTACCTTTTACAGCTGCTCTATATCCAACACCGTTTATCTCAAGTTTTTTCTCAAACCCTTTGGTGATACCTGTTATGATGTTATCTGAAATTGATCTGTAAGTTCCCCAAAAAGCTTTGCTTTGTCTGTCTTCACCCTTGGGAGCGAAAACAATTTGGTTATTTTCTATCTTAACTATAACATTATTTTTAGTATCCAACTCTTTTTGGACACTTCCTTTTTTGAAAATTATTTTACTTCCATCCAGTGTCACTTCTACACCGGAAGGAATTTCTACAGGTAATTTACCTATTCTTGACATATCTTTCCTTTTTTTATTTGTCTACAAACTAACAATTTAGTTTGAATGCCATAAACAAAGGTTACCAAATGCTGCAAAGCACTTCGCCACCAACTCCTAGTTTATACGCTTCATCATTGCTAAGTACGCCTTTTGATGTACTTACAACAATAGTACCATATCCGTTTTTAAATTTCTTTATCTCATTTGAAGGTTTATAAACTCTTCTACCCGGCTTTGAAATCTTCTTTACTTCAGTTATAACACTTTTTCCATCTTCATCATACTTAAGCGTTACATTGATAAATTTTTTAACATTTTCTTCTTTAACGCTATAATCTTCTATATAGCCCTTCTCTTTAAAAATTTTTAAAATTGCTTCAACCAAATTGGAATGAAGTAAAGTAGTACTCTCTAAGCCTCTCATAGAAGCATTTCTAACCCTAGTTAATGCATCTGATACCATATCATTTATCATTTATAATCCTTACCAACTAGCTTTTTTAAGTCCGGGAATCAACCCTTCATTAGCCATTTTTCTAAGACAAACTCTGCAAATTCCAAAATCTCTGTAAACAGAATGTGGTCTACCGCAGATTTGGCATCTTGTATAAGCTCTTGCACTAAATTTTGGTTTTCTTGCATTTTTTGCTATCATTGATTTTTTAGCCATTATTTTCTTCCTTTTGCAAATGGAATTCCTATGAGTTCCAATAATTTAAAAGCACTCTTGTCATCGGTTGCGGTTGTAACTATAGTTATATTCATACCGTGAGTTCTAAGTATAAAATCATACTCAATTTCCGGGAATATCAACTGCTCATCAAGTCCGAAGTTATAGTTGCCTCTTCCGTCAAATCCACTTACACTAAGACCTCTAAAGTCTTTTACTCTAGGAAGTGCAATGGAAATAAGCTTATCCAAGAAAGTATACATTCTGTCTTTTCTAAGAGTTACTTTTACGCCGACCGGATATCCTTCTCTTACTTTAAAACCCGCAACAGATTTTTTGGCAACCGTAACAACTGCATGTTGACCGGCAATTAAAGAGATAGTATCTTGAATATTTTGTAATATTTTGGCATCTTTTGCAAATTCACCTGCACCCACACTAATGATAACTTTTTCTATTGCCGGTATTAGCATAGGATTTTTAATGTCCAACTCTTTTACAAGTGCCGGTTTTATCTCTTCATTATATCTTTTTTTCAATCTATCCATCTACTAATCCTCAACTTTTTGTACATTTGATATATGTATAGGCTTTTCAATGCTTACAAAACCGCCGTTTTGATTTTTCTCACTGGGTTTTACAGCTTTTTTGACTACCTTACATCCGGATACTATCACTTGTGAAGTTTTAGGAAGAACCTGTAAAACTTCTGCAACTTTACCCTTGTCATCACCGGCAATAACTTTTACTTTATCACCTTTTTTTATCTTAAATTTAACAGCCATTACAGTACCTCCGGAGCAAGTGAAACTATCTTCATAAAGTTGGCATATCTGATTTCTCTTCCAACCGGACCAAATATCCTGGTACCGATAGGTTCCTTTTTTGCATCAAGTATAACAGCTGCATTCTCATCAAATCTAATGAGTGAGCCGTTTTCTCTTTGTACCTCTTTTTTGGTTCTTACTATTACAGCTTTTACAACTTGACCTTTTTTTACTTTTCCGTTTGGAATAGCTTTCTTTACAGAAGCTACAATAACATCACCCAAAGTTGCATATCTTCTTTTACTTCCGCCTAGAACCTTTATACACATTATCTCTTTTGCACCGCTATTATCAGCGATCTTTAGTCTTGTAAAGCTCTGGATCATTTTTCATCTCCTGCAACTTCAGTATCAACTTTTTTTATGTTAAGGTCAACTCCCTCAACACTTTTTAATCTGTAAGCTTTCTTTTTACTTATAGGTCTGCATTCAATTGCACTTACTATATCGCCTACACTTGCTTGATTATTTTCATCATGCACCAAGTATTTTTTAAATCTTTTAACAAATTTTCTATATCTTGGGTGCATTACTCTTCTTTCAACCATAACAGTAGCTGTCTTATCGCCAGCTTTACTGACTACCACACCTTGTATTACTCTTTTTAAAGAAGCCATTTTCTAAACCTTACTTATTATTATTTTGAAGAGCAGTGATCGCAGTATTTATTCTTGCAATATCACGCTTTGCTTCTTTTATCTCATTTGGATTTGTTAGCTGCATAGTTTTAAGCTTTGCTTTAAGCTTAAAAATCAGCACCTTTTTCTCTTTTAGCAATTCTTGAAGTTCTTTCAAACTTTTTTCTTTCAAATCAGTATATTTCATTTTCGCCATCCCTTGTAACTATTTTTGTTTTGAATGGAAGCTTGTGCATAGCCAAGGTAAGAGCAGCTCTGGCCAAGTCTTCATTGACTCCTGCCATTTCAAAAATGATTCTGCCTGGTTTTATATTCATAACCCATTGGTCAACCGCACCTTTACCTTTACCCATTCTAACTTCAAGAGGCTTACTGGTAATAGGCTTATCAGGAAAAACTCTTATCCAACTTTTTGCCATTCTGTTAACTTTTCTAGTCATTGCAATCCTGGCTGCTTCGATTTGTCTAGAGTTAATTCTTCCTGCTTCTACCGCTTTTAGAGCAATTTCACCAAAAGCTATAGAGCTTCCTCTGTAAGATTTACCTCTGTTTCTTCCTTTTTGTACTTTTCTGTATTTTGTTCTTTTTGGCATCAACATGGCTATTTACCTCTTCTGTTTCTACGATTATCTCGTCTTGGTTTTTCTCTTGTTTCAGGCGCAATACCTTTTGTAAGAACTTCGCCTTTGAATATCCAAACTTTTACACCTATGATACCGTAAGCAGTTTGAGCTTCGGCAAATCCATACTCTATCTTGGCTCTTAGAGTGTGCAATGGAACTCTTCCCTCAAGATACCATTCAGTTCTAGCCATTTCAGCTCCGCCAAGTCTTCCAGCAACTGAAACTTTAATACCTTTAGCACCTTTTTGCATAGCACCTTGGATAACTTTTTTCATAGCTCTTCTAAAAGCAACCCTTCTCTCAAGCTGTGTAGCTACATTTTCAGCAGCAAGTTGAGCAGAAGTTTGAGCATTTCTCTCTTCTTTTATGTTTACATTTATATCTCTACCAATAAGTTTGCTTAGTTTAACTCTAAGTTTCTCTATATCAGCACCTTTTTTTCCTATGATTATACCTGGTCTTGCAGAAACTATAGTTACACGAGATTTTTTTGCAGTTCTCTCAATAAGGATTTGACTAACACCAGCATAGTAAAGCTCTTTTTTTATGAACTCTCTAATTTTGTAGTCTTCACCTATGTTTGTAACTGTTGTCTCTTTTGATGGGTACCATCTTGAGTCCCAATTTCTGTTAAGACCAAGTCTAAGTCCAATCGGATTTACTTTTTGACCCATCTTATGACTCCTTACTTTGTGATAATTCTTTAGCTGATGCTACTGATTCTTTAAAGTCACCTTTAAAGCTGTATTTATTTTCCATCATTTGGATTTGCTCTTCATTCATATTTGCAACTTCCTCATATGTAAAGAAACCCTCAGAGTTTAACTTCTCTTGATATGCTTTACCAACACCTTTGATTTTTGTTAAATCATCACCTTTTTTCTCTGCTTTTTTAGTAGCTTTTTTTGGTGCAGGTGCTGTCTCTTTTTTCTCAGCTTTTGCAGGTTTTGCATCTGCTTTTGTAGCTTTTTTATCAGTCTTAACTACTTTAGTACTCTCAGCTTTCTCTCCTGCTGGAGCTACTTCTACCATAATATGTGAAGTAGGTTTTAAGATTCTAGAAGCACTTCCTCTAGCTCTTGGCTTAAATCTTCTTAGAACTGGACCTTTATCAACTCTACAAGATACTACTTCAACCTCTTCTGGCTCATAATCACCATTTGCCACTGCTGAAGCTATAACTTTAGCTATTATTCCAGCTGCTTTGTTAGGAGTAAACTCTAAAGCTGCTAGTGCAACTTCTGCATTCATCCCTTGAACTTCACGAGCTACAAGTCTTGCTTTTGTAGGTGATAATCTTATAAATTTTAATACTGCTTTACTCATTATCTAACCCCTAACCTATTTTCTTTTGAACAGAGCCTTTATGCCCTTTAAATGTTCTAGTTGGAGCAAACTCACCTAGTTTATAACCGATATGGTTTTCAGTTATATAAACAGGAACAAAGTTTCTACCATTGTGTACTGAAAA
>CAZMKH010000045.1:0-8116 GCA_964566455.1 uncultured Campylobacteraceae bacterium
TTGACAAAATGAATATTTTTGAATACAATCTATGCAATTATATTACAAGGAGTTGTTTTATGAAAACTGTAACAATGAGAGTTGATGATTCTGTTTATCAAATAATAAAAACAGCTGCTGATGGAGAAAGAAGAAATATTTCCAATTTTATCGAGTATGCAACACTTCAATATCTAACTTCATCTCAGTATGTGAGTGATAGCGAAATGAATGAAATACTAAGCGACAAAGAGTTGGTTAAAAATTTGGAAATAGGTTTGCAAGAAGCAAAAAATGGAGATTATACGATTGTATGATTTTAAAATAGCGGAAACAAAAAATTTTCAAAAAATTAAAAAACAAATTGATAAAAAAATATATAATAAAATCACAAATATCGTATACCCTCAATTGAAATTAAATCCATATTTTGGAACAAATATAAAGAAGCTTAAGGGCAAATTTGAAGGATACTATAGATACAGGATTGGAAATTTTAGACTTTTTTATCTTATCGAAAATGAAAAAGTATTAATTGTAGTAACGGATTTTAGACATAGGCAAAGTTCATATGATTAAAACCTTATGTAAATTATTGGGAATTATGCATTGACTGCAAGGAAAGATATGATTTATATTCTTAGTGAAAAAAAATTTGACGGAGCTTTAAATCTTCCGGTTATCAAGATAGAATATTTGGACTTTGAAATTGATTTGTCAGGATTTGATGCTCTTGTTTTTACTTCTAAAAACGGAGTGGAAGCGATAGAAAGAGTTGATAAAAGATGGAAAGATAAAGAAGTTTATTCTATTGGAAGCGGCACTACAAAAGCTATCAAAGATAAAGGCGTGGAAGTAACATATACCGCCAAAAGTTCCTATGGAGATAATTTTGCCAAAGAGATAAAAGAGAAACTGCAAGGGAAAAAGGTACTTTTTCCAAGAGCAAAAGTTGTAACATCACATCTAAATAAAATTCTCAAAAATGCCGGTATAGACCTGAGTGAAGTTATAGCATATGAAACAGTTTGCAACTCCAAAGAGTTATCTAAGCCCCAAAAAGGAAGTGTTATCATCTTTTCTTCGCCTTCTACTATAAAGTGTTTTTTTAAAAGGTTTACATGGGATGAGAGTTACAAAGCTGTTGTGATAGGAGAAAAAACTGCTTCTTCTATGCCAAAAGAGATAAAATACATCATTTCTGACAAACAAACCATACCTGATTGTATCGAATTGGGGAAATATTTATTGTACAATTAAGTAAAATTTTTGTAAAATACTCTTAGTAATTATTCTGAATGATTCGATAACTGCTCACCAATGAGGGTCCAACAGATTTCACTGTTTGGAAGCAGTATGTTGTCGGTGTGTCTGTGACTTCGTTTGAGCCTTTTTGAAAAAGGCGAGAAGCTGCAGCCTAAAGACAACATCTCTTCCAAGTTTTTTGGCTTTTTCGGGCCACTTACGAGCAGACCGGTCATTCGGGTAATTACTCTACAATTCAAGGAAATTAAATGACTATTCTCATTGTTGGAAGCGGTGGAAGAGAATACTCCATCGGCTTGGCTCTTCAAAAAGATAAAAATGTTACAGATATTTACTTTGCTCCTGGTAACGGAAAAAGTAGTGATATAGGTCAAAATATCGATATAAAAGATTTAAATGAGTTGGCAAAATTTGCAAAAGATAAAGTGATAGACCTTACAATTGTAGGTCCTGAAGCCCCATTGACAGATGGCATAGTGGATATATTTGAAAAAGAGGATTTAAAGATATTTGGTCCTTCCAAAGAGGCTGCCAAACTTGAAGGCTCAAAAGCATTTATGAAGAATTTTTTAGCCAAAAATTCTATACCTACGGCAAAATATATAGAAACTTCTGATTTTGACAAAGCTTGCGAGTTTATAGATAGTTTGAAAGAGCCTGTAGTTGTCAAAGCTGACGGACTATGTGCCGGAAAAGGTGTCATCATAGCAACTTCCAAAACCGAAGCAAAAACCGAAGCAAAAAGAATGCTTAGCGGAGAGAGTTTTGCCGATGCCGGTAAAAAGATAGTTGTAGAAGAGTTTTTAGACGGCTATGAACTTTCGGTTTTTGCTGTATGTGACGGAGAAAATTATAAAATCCTCCCTGCGGCACAAGATCACAAAAGACTGCTTGACGGTGACAAAGGACCAAATACAGGAGGAATGGGCGCTTATGCTCCTACGCCACTTATCAATGATGAACTTTATAAAAAGATTGAAAAAAGAGTTGTTATACCTACACTAAAAGGGATGAAAGAGTTGGGTGCTCCATATAAGGGAGTTTTGTTTATAGGGCTTATGATAGTTGACGGAGAGCCGATCGTACTTGAGTATAATGTAAGATTTGGTGATCCTGAATGTGAAGTATTGATGCCTCTTTTAAAAACAGATGCAAGTGAACTTTTCTATAAAGCAGCTACAGGTAAATTGGATGAACTGTCCATAGAATTTTACAATAAATATTGTGTGGGTGTGGTTATGGCCAGTGAAAACTATCCCTACAAAAGCTCAACACCTTCAGAAATTATCATAGATAATATAGTTGATGAAGATATCAAAAACAATACCCATATCTCCTATGCCGGTGTTTCAAAGATAGACGGTAAACTTTTTGCAACCGGTGGCAGAGTACTTTTGTGTATAGGTATGGGCGATAGCATAAAAGAGGCAAGAGACAGAGCTTACGGGCTTTGTGGTCAAGTTCATTTTGCAGGTAAGCAATTTAGAAAAGATATAGCTTATCAGGCACTAAAGGCATAAATTGGTTGAAGAGATACTGGATAATTTAAAAAGAGAAAGGCTCACTCTTGCAACCATAAACAGAAGGGCTATAGCTTTTTTTATAGATGAAATGATTATATCTATACTTTTTTACATCATTTATGCAGACAGTTTCGCAAAAGCAGGCTCGCTCGAAACAATTATAGCATTGACCAATATGCTCTTTTTTCAGGTGGTTTTACTGAAGATTATCTATCATACCTTTTTTGTATGGATGTACGGTGCAACAGTTGGCAAGATACTCTTGAAGATCAAGGTCGTCTCTGTTGATGAATTTGACAATCCAAATCTAATGAGTGCATTTATCCGTGCTGTTGTCAGAATCATAAGTGAATTTTTGTTTTATCTTGGTTTTTTGTGGGCATTTTTTGATAAAGCCAGACAAGCCTGGCATGATAAAGCAGCAAAGACTGTGGTGGTAAATGTTTAAATTTTTACTTGTTGCTTTATCTCTTTGCTTGTTGTTGTTTGGAAATGAAGATAATATAAAAATACTTGCAAAAAATATACAAGGCAAAGGTGATACACTTGTTGCAACGGGTGATGTTGTAATATACTCTGACAGATATGTCATAACTTCAGACAAGGCAAAATACAATAAAAAAACAAAAGTTGTCAAGCTTTTTGGTAATATAAATGTCATAAGAGACTCAAAACTTTTTGCCAAAAGCAAATATGCCGTTATCAATCTTGATGATGATACATCAATTTTTAACCCGCTTTTTTTGGATGATTCGGATACCGGTATTTGGATAAGATGCGACAAAGCAAATGTTCAGGGTGATGTATACTATACAAAAAAAGCCATAGTTTCAAGCTGTAATGTTTATGACCCTGACTGGAAGATAACATATACCAGCGGCGATTACAGCAACAATACCAAATATGTTACTTTGTATAATGCTCTTTTTTATATCAAAAATATACCTGTACTTTATACCCCATACTTTAGGTTTTCTACTGACAAAACCAGAAGAAGCGGTCTTTTAAGACCAAGTTTCGGATATAGCGGCGATGACGGGATATATTACAGGCAGCCGATATATTTTGCTCCGTTTAAAAGCTGGGATTTTGAAGTAGATCCTCAAGTTCGTACCAAAAGAGGTCAAGGTGCTTATGCAAAACTAAGATTTGCCGACTCTCCTTACTCAACAGGAAGTGTGACATTCGGAGACTTTAAAGAGAGCAGTGATTATGTTAAGAAGTATCAGCTTAAAAATGATACACATTACGGATATGAGATAAATTACAACAGAAGTAAACTTTTTAGTGGATTTTTTGGTGATGATGCACAAGACGGTCTTTTAATAGACTATAAATATTTAAATGATGTTGATTATCTCAATCTTCAAAAAGAGAAAAGTTATATAAGCTCAAGTCTTATAACATCAAAAATCAACTATTTCCTAAGAAGAGACAAGGACTATGTAGGACTTTATTTCAAATACTTCAAAGATACAAGCAAAGTCTCTAATGATGATACATTGCAAACTTTACCGAAAGTCCAGTATCACAGATTTACCGAACCCTTTCTTTTACAAAATTTACTTTACTCGATAGATTATAAATTTAACAATTATCATAGAAAAACAGGGATAAATGCCAGACAAAATGAGATACTCTTTCCTGTAACTTTTACATTTCCCTTGCTTGATGATTATCTTGATTTTTCAGTTTCAGAAAATGTTTATATGACATATATCAGTTACAGTAATGACTCTGTTTTTCGAAGAAGCGGACAGTTTATAAGCAATTACCACAAATTTTCATTAAGCAGTGACTTAACAAAGAGGTATAGTGACTTTATTCATACCATCGGCTTGAGTATAGACTATATCGTACCTAGCTATGATGACAAGAAGGGCTACTTTGCTGACTTTATAACATTAAACAAAGAGAAAAAAAGTATCAATTTCCAACTTGAAGAGTTTTTTTATAATGCAGATGGTGAGCTTTTTTTGACTCACAGGCTTTCTCAGTCATATCTTTTTGATGAGTATGATTACAAATATGGAGATTTGTTAAATGAGCTTATATATAAATTTTCAGACAGGTTGAGTTTGACAAACAATTTAACCTATTCTCATAAAAACAAAGAAGTTTCCGAGCTTCAAACAGGTGTCAAATATAAAGACCCTTTATATACTTTCTCTTTGCTTCATACATATAAACATGGTCGCGATGTAGGTGATTCAAACTTGATAACCGCAAATATATCCACAACATATTTCAGCAAATACAACTATTTTGCCAATATTGACTATGATATTAAAAATGGATATACACAAAACTGGGAACTTGGTATAATTATGAAGAAGAAGTGCTGGGATTATCGCATAAGCTATAAAGAGCATACTACACCGATACTAACAAGCAGCGGCTCAAACTCTTACAAAAGAAGAGGAATATATTTAACTGTCAATTTTACTCCAATCGGAGGTATCAGTTACAAGTTTGAAAAAGATACAAGTCAGGATACAAGTGGACAATAAAAATAATAAGCAAAACAGAGTTCAAATTTTGCAAAATGCATTAAAAGTATTGGAATTGCCTCAATTTGTATCACTGAAAGAGATAAAAATAAAATATCATGAATTATCAAAAAAATATCACCCTGATATTTGTGAAGATAAAAATAAAATGAGCGAGATAAACAACGCCTATGAAATATTGAAGAGCTATATAGATAGCTACAGGTACTCTTTTGATGAAGAGGAAATTTACAAGCAATATCCGGAAAATTATCATGCAGACAGATTTAGATTTTAAGTTGCAAAACAGAGCAGATGCCGCTATAAAATTTTTGGAAAATTTTTCTGATGAGCTTTGTAATGATAAAAAAAACTGGCTTTTTTGTGCACTTTCTTTAAATGCACTTCCGTTGACAAACATACTTTCAAAAAGATTTGATATAAGTTATGATATATTGTTTAATGAGATTTTACCTGCACCTCACAATGATGAGTGTGAAATAGCCATTGTTGATGAAAATAGTGAATTGGTTATCCATGAAGAATTGATAAAAAGTTTTAACATTAATTTGGATTATATATATTCACATTCAAATATGGTATACGAGGAGGAGATACTAAAGAAGATTAATAAGTTTAGAAAAGGAAAAAGAGTAGTATCTTTTAAAGATAAAAATATACTTTTTATAGATGATGAGGCAAATGCTTTGAGGGTTTTGGTAGGTATTAAATCAGCTATTAATATGGGAGCTAAAAATATATCTTATATGTGTGCAGTGATACCAAAAGAGATGGAAATTTTGCTTGAAAAAAATATTGATAAGATATTTTATCTATACAGTGCAAGTCATTATGTTGACAATCAACACTATTATGTTGAAAAAGTTAAAGAGTTAAGCGATGATGATGCTTTGGAAATTTTGGAAAACAGTGATAAATTTATGGGAAATGATATAGAAAATAAAGGAGAAAACAAGTGAGATGTCATGTAGAAGTAGAAGTAAACAATAAAAAAGAGGAATTTGAAATAGGCTATGTTGCCAAACAAGCCAGTGGGTCCGTTATGATGAAAATAGGCGGTACTGTTATGATAGCAGCTGTTGCCAGAGATGACAAGCCGGTGGAGGGAGACTTTACCCCATTGACTGTTCAGTATATTGAAAAATCATATGCAATAGGTAAAATTCCGGGAGGTTATATAAAAAGAGAGACAAAACCCGGTGATTTTGAAACATTGACTTCAAGGGTTGTAGATAGAAGTTTAAGGCCACTTTTCCCGAAAGGGTACGCTTATCCTACGCAGATTACTATACTGGTAGTAAGCAGTGACGGTGAGACAGACTTGCAAACTATGGCATTAAATGCCGCTTCTGTAGCTCTTTATCTTTCAGATATACCGGTAAACAAACTTGTTTATGGTGTAAGAGTAGGAAAAGTTGACGGAGAGATAAAAATCAATCCACAAACATCCCAAATGGAAAACAGTTCTTTGGACTTGTATGTAAGCGGTTCAAAAGATGAACTTCTTATGATAGAAATGAGAGCCATACCTACACTCAAAACCGATGTCGCTCCGATTGCGGCAATTGATCCTATGGTAGATCCTACATTGGCCGAAGAGATGATAACCGAGCAACTCTCAAACGAACTTAGCAATGATGAAACCATGGAAGTTATAGAAGTGGCTTCAAAGGCTATAAAAGAAGCTACCGTTGCCTATGAGAAAGCATTTGTAGAATTAAAAAAAGAGGATGCGGCTTTAGAGCTTAAAGATGAAAAGATTGATGAGTCAATATATGCCTACATAGAAGAATTTTATAAAGAAGAAGTTTATAGTGCACTTTCCAATATGGCAAAAAGTGAGAGAGCCGGAGAGCTTGAAAAAATTGTAGAAAACATCATGAATGATGAAGTGGCACAAAAAGAGGAGTGGGATAAAGAAGTTGTCTCCAAAGTACTTTCAGCTTTCAAAAGAGAAGTTGTAAGAAAAATGATAGTGAATGACCATAAAAGAGCTGACGGAAGAGGTTTGAAAGAGGTCAGACCTATCAGTATAGAAACAAATATTCTTCCAAGAGTTCACGGAAGTTGTCTTTTTACAAGAGGACAAACCCAGGCACTTGTCACCGTAACCATAGGAAGTGATCAGGATGCCCAAATGTTTGATCTTTTGACAAGTGACGGACCAAATTATGATAAATTTATGGTCAATTATAATTTTCCAGGATTTTCAGTGGGTGAAGCAAGTCCTATGAGAGCTCCGGGAAGAAGAGAGTTGGGCCATGGAAACCTTGCAAAAAGAGCTTTGGCGCCACTCAATGATATGACATATCCTCAAGTTATTAGAGTAGTATCAGAAATACTCGAATCAAACGGCTCATCTTCTATGGCAACAGTTTGCGGCGGCTCTTTAGCACTTAGAGCAGCAGGAGTTCCTACTAAAAAGTTGGTTGCCGGGATCGCTATGGGGTTGATATTTGAAGATGAAAAATATGCCATACTGACTGATATAATGGGACTTGAAGATCATGACGGCGATATGGACTTTAAAGTAGCCGGTACAAGAGATGGAATTACTGCTTTACAAATGGATATAAAACTCGGCGGAATTGAGTCTCATATATTAAAAGAGGCATTAGATCAGGCAAAAGAGGGCAGGGACCATATCCTAAGTATCATGGAAGAGGCTGATAAGAAAATTGTAGTCAATGAAGATCTTTTGCCAACTACCGAAGTTTTTGGTGTACATCCTTCAAAAATAGTTGATATCATCGGAAAAGCCGGCTCAACCATCAGAGAAATTATAGAAAAATTCAATGTTTCCATAGATTTGGACAGAGAAAAAGGTGAAGTCAAAGT
>CAZMKH010000046.1:0-8050 GCA_964566455.1 uncultured Campylobacteraceae bacterium
GAAACACCTGAGAGCATTGTAGCACTTCCTATAAGAGCAAATACAAGAGGATCCAAGCCATATTGAACCAATTCATTTCCAAACCAATATCCTCCAAAAGCACCTATAAAGATACTAGGAGACATGATACCTCCAAATATCCCGCTGCCTATACTAAGAATTACACCTACCAGTTTTGCAAGCATAATTTTCAAAGCATCAAAAGAGTTGTAAGTATCATGAAATATTTTTTCAACATATTCATACCCCACACCTCTTGTTTGCGGTGTCAAGACTATCAGTACTCCAACTATAAAACCCAAAAACACAACTACTTTACCCCAGTGTTTTCTGTATGTTACTCTTAGAACTCTAAACTGTTTAAGAGAAAATACGAAAAATGCACAGACAAATCCGAGTATCACCGCTTCCAAAGGCACATAAAAAAGATATTTTTCATCATAAAAAAGATGAGGTACATAAAAAGCGGTAAAATCCCCCAAAAATTCTCTTGCAATCAATGTGGCAGTTGCACATGAAATTACAAGAGGTATAATGATGTAAGAGTTTATTTTTCCTATAATTATCTCTATACCAAATATGATACCGGCTATTGGAGCATTAAAAGTTGCAGCTATGGCACTTGATACTCCGGCACTTAGATATATAGGAAGGTCAATCCTGGGAACTTTTGAAACCAGTAAAAATATTTCACTCATAAGACCACCCAGTTTTGCGATAGGTCCCTCTCTACCTACAGGTACTCCAAAACCAATGCTTAAAGATGTAATAAACAAAACTATAACTCCCTTTAAAAAAGAGAATTTGCCAACCATCAAAGAAATTTTTTTAGCTATATCATCTATCGTTACATTTGACGGGTTTATAGCCAGTTTGGTTACTATAAAATAAGAGATATAAAATATCAAAGGCATTGTAAAGAGATAAAAATATGTTGAATGAAATATATCCAACGAGTTGTATATAAAAGTAAAAAAGCGGATAAATTCCCTAAAAATTATAGCGGAAAATCCGCCTATAACCCCTATAATAACGGGAATAACAAAAAAATGTAAAATCTCAATCCCAAACAATATTGCCCCACTTTTGTTTTTTTACACAATCATTATACAATATTTTTCTTAACTTATTTTGTTTTTGTAATATTATTTTTTTATTATTTATTGATTTTTCATCATAATTGTTCTATACTTAGATATAAAGGCTATTTTATTGGAGATGTAATGCAAGATGAGCAAAAGAAGGATAAGAAAGAAGAGCAGGAGTGCATAGTCGATGAAAAAACAGGAGGGTGCTCTATAGAAGATAAGATTGACTATAAAGGATATATAAAAAGATGCCTGAACAATAACATCAAGTTAAAGTTTGACCTTCTTGTTATATCACATTTTTTTGGCAGATGGATTCCTTTTGCTATAGCGGTAGGATTGATAACAGGTTCTATTGCTGCTCTTATGGATGTACTAATTATCAATATCAATAAATTTTTAACAACAAACATCATTCTTATACTGGTATATCCTCTTATCGTATCGATACTGGTAGGTTTTTTAGCTTCAAAAGACAGCTCTATTGCAGGAGCCGGTATAGGATATTCAGTGCTTCATTTAAAATCCAAAGCTTATCTAAAATTAAGATCTCTTGTCTATAAGTTCATCCTGGCGGTTTTTACACTTTCAGGCGGTTTTATAGCAGGTCGTGAGGGCCCATCATTTTTCTTGGGCGTTGGTATAGGTGAATGGGTAGGAAAGTCATACGGGCTTGGAAAAGGGTATAAAAATATTTTGGGTCTCATAGGAGGAGGCGCATTTACCGGAGCTCTTTTAAAAGCACCGCTAGGAAGCAGTATCTTCGCAATGGAGCTTGAAAATATGTATGATTTTGACTATCGACCGTTTGCACCAATGATAGTAGCATCTATCATAAGTTATCTTACCTTTTCATTTTTTCGAGGTACCCACCCTTTTATACTCTTAACAGACAAGCCGGAGTGGACTTTAATGAGCATACCCTATATCATTATAATGGGTCTTGTTATCTCTTTGATAACTTATATGTATACCTTTTTGTTTCATTTTAGCATTGATGTTTCAAAGATAATAAATGCCGTAAAAAGACCTATTGTCGGAACATTGATAGCTATACCTTTCTTGGTCGGTCTGTATCTTGTAACACAGGATATCGATATGCTTTCAGCTCCTGCTCACATGAGTATAGTTTCAAAGCTTGCCCAAGTCCCTTTCCCGATATATGTTGATGTTGCTATTATTATATTTACTCTTATGATAACAAGCTTAACCATAGGTTTTGGTATTCCGGGCGGTTTGGTGCTGCCAAATTTGATAATAGGTGCAGCAACAGGCAATATTTTTGGACATATGTTTCCTGATGAAATGGTGATGTTTACACTTGCCGGAATGGGTTCAGCCCTTTCAGCGGCAGCTAAAACACCTTTGGCAGCTATTGTGATGATTACTGAAATGAGTCATGCTGATGTTGTTATCCCGATGACTTCAGCTGTTATAACAAGCTATATAACAAGTTTTGGCTTCAGTTTGTATTTGGGGCAGGAGAATGCCCTCAGGCCTTTGCTTAAAAGAAGAGCAGTAAAAAAATAATAATTGATAACCTGACCCCTTTTGTTTAACATAAACCTTATAAATTATTAAATATAAAAGTTTAAAGATGTAGAATAATAGAAAAACTTTTTAAAGGGGTTATTTATGAGTAAAAAATTTGCAACGATTGACGGAAATGAAGCGGTTGCAAGAGTCGCCCACAAGGTTAATGAAGTTATCTCCATATACCCCATCACTCCATCTTCTCCAATGGCAGAACTTAGTGATGTTTACAGTTCCAAAGGTGAAAAAAATATCTTTGGTACAGTTCCGCTTATTATGGAGATGCAAAGTGAAGGGGGTGCCAGTGCTACTGCTCACGGTGCCATACAGGCAGGCTCACTGACTACTACATTTACTTCATCACAGGGTCTTTTATTGATGATTCCGACCATGTATAAAATTGCAGGTGAATTGACTCCGACAGTTTTTAATGTGGCAGCCAGGTCTTTGGCAGCTCAGGCACTTTCTATATTTGGAGACCATCAGGATGTTATGGCAGTCAGGCAGACAGGATTTGCACTGCTTAGCTCCAACTCTGTTCAGGAAGCTCATGATTTTGCCCTGGTTGCACAAGCTTCGACTTTAAGATCAAGAGTACCGTTTGTTCATTTTTTTGACGGCTTTAGAACTTCACATGAAGTAAACAAAATCGAACTTATCGATGAAGAAGTTATGAAAGAGATGATAGATATGGAGCTGGTCAGAGCAAACAGGCAAAGAGCTTTAAATCCGGAGCACCCATTTATAAGAGGAACTTCACAAAATCCTGATGTTTATTTTCAAGGAAGAGAAACAGTCAATCCCTACTATCTAAAAGTTCCTTCAATTGTTCAGGAATACATGGATAAATTTGCCAAGCTTACCGGAAGGCAATACAATGTCTATGAGTACCACGGTGCTAAAGATGCTACGAGAGTTATAGTTCTTATGGGTTCAGCTGCAGAAGCTACCGAAGAGACAGTAGAGTATCTGGTAAGTCAGGGAGAAAAAGTAGGTGTTTTAAAAGTAAGACTTTTTAGCCCGTTTGATGCAAAACTTTTTGCAAACTCTTTACCTAAAACCGTACAAAAGATAGCGGTACTTGACAGAACAAAAGAACCGGGAGCCGTGGGAGAGCCACTTTATATGAGTGTGATTACCGCTCTTAGTGAAATGAATGAAATGGATGAGCTTGGTTTTGAAGTTCCAAAAATTGTAGGTGGAAGATACGGGCTTTCATCAAAAGAGTTTACCCCTTCAATGATAAAAGCAGTTTTTGATGAGCTTAAAAAAGATAAGCCTAAAAACCATTTTACGGTAGGTATAAATGATGATGTTACAAATTCAAGTATAAAATGGGATGATAGTTTTGAACTTGATGACAAAGAGACATTCAAGGCAGTCTTTTTCGGTCTTGGAAGTGACGGAACGGTAGGGGCAAATAAAAACAGTATAAAAATCATAGGAACTGAAACTGACAATTATGCACAGGGATACTTTGTATATGACTCTAAAAAAGCAGGCTCGGTTACAACTTCATTTTTAAGATTTGGTCCAAAACCCATCAAGTCAACCTACCTTATAAAAGAGGCTGATTTTGTAGCTTGTCATCAGGCTGTATTTTTAGAAAAATTTGAGATACTAAAATATGCAAAAAAAGGTGCCACATTTCTTTTAAATACACCTTTTGGAGTTGATGAGGCATGGGACAGACTCCCTAAAAAAGTACAGGAAGAGATACTTGAAAAAGAGTTAAAAGTTTACATTATAGATGGTTATTCGGTTGCTAGAAAAAGTAATATGGGTGCAAGAATAAATACTGTAATGCAAACTTGTTTCTTTGCAATTTCAGGAATTTTGCCAAAAGATGAAGCCATAGAGAAGATAAAAGATGCTATCCAAAAAACATACGGCAAAAAGGGTGAAAAAATTGTTCAAATGAATTTCCAGGCAGTTGATAATACTTTGGCCAATCTATATGAGCTTAAAGTACCTGACAAAGTAACAAGTGATATACCGTTGCAGCCTGTTATCAAAGGTGATAATATGCCTGAATTTGTCCAAAAAATTACCAGAAAACTGATAGAGGGCAAAGGTGATGAATTACCGGTCAGTGCAATTCCGGCTGACGGTACATGGCCAAGCGGTACAACACAGTATGAAAAGAGAAATGTAGGACTTGAAGTACCTGTTTGGGACCCAAATACCTGTATTCAGTGTAATGAGTGTGTTTTGGTTTGTCCTCATGCAGTTATAAGATCTAAGATAGTTGATGAAAGTGACTTGAAAAATGTGCCGGAAGGCTTTAAAACAGCAAAAGCCAAAGGCAGAGATTTTGATGAGAGTAAGAAGTTTACTATTCAAGTAGCGGTTGAAGATTGTACCGGATGTGCACTTTGTGTAGAAGTTTGTCCGGCTAAAAACAAATCAAATGCAAGCTTGAAAGCTATCAATATGCATGAGCAGTTGCCTCTAAGAGAAGAGGGTGCTAAAAACTGGGATGCATTTTTGAAACTTCCTGAGTTTGACAGAAGCAAACTAAATCACTCCAAGATGAAAGAGTCCCAACTTTTACAGCCTCTGTTTGAATTTAGCGGTGCATGTCCGGGATGTGGTGAAACTCCATATATCAAACTTGCAAGTCAGCTTTTTGGCGACAGGATGTTGGTAGCAAATGCTACAGGATGTTCTTCTATATATGGCGGTAATCTTCCTACAACTCCATGGACAAAAAACAAAGACGGAAGAGGTCCTGCATGGGTAAACTCTTTGTTTGAGGATAATGCGGAGTTTGGCTTAGGTCTAAGGCTTACAGTCGATAAACATCAAGAGCAGGCAAGAGAGCTTCTAAAAAAGATGGCCGATAAGCTTAATGGAGACTTAGTAGCTGATATACTGAATGCAAAGCAGGTAAGTGAAGAAGAGATTTATGCTCAAAGAGAAAGAGTGGATGAGCTTAAAAAAGCATTGCAAAAACTTGATAGTGAAGAAGCCAAAACACTTCTTGGTTTGGCTGATTATTTGGTCAAAAAATCTGTCTGGATTATCGGAGGTGACGGATGGGCCTATGATATAGGATACGGCGGATTGGACCATGTTCTTTCAACCGGTAAAAATGTAAATATCTTGGTGCTTGATACTCAAGTTTACTCCAACACAGGAGGCCAACAGTCAAAAGCGACACTTACCGGAGCTACAGCCAAGTTTGCGGCAAGTGGAAAAGCTGCTATGCCTAAAGATTTGGCATTGATGGCGATAGCTTATGAGAATGTATATGTAGCAAGAGTTGCCATGGGAGCGAACAACAAGCAAGTTGTAAAAGCTTTTATGGAGGCTGAACAGTATGACGGACCTTCTATCATTATTGCTTACTCTCACTGTGTAGCTCACGGGTATGATTTGAGATATGGTATGGATCATCAAAAGTTGGCAGTTGAGAGTGGTTTGTGGCCGACTTTCAGATATAATCCCGCACTTTTAAAAGAGGGCAAAAATCCTATGACCTTGGACTATAAAGGACCAAAAATTCCTGTAAAAGATTTTATGTACACTGAGACCAGGTTTAAAATGGTAGAAAAGATAAGTGCCGAACATGCAAAAGAGTATCTGCATACCGCACAATACCATGCTGAACAAATGTATAAAAAGTATCAAGCCATAGCAAATACAGAATATATAAAAGAGGGGGAATAAAATGTCACTAGAAACTACATATTTGGGAATGACTCTTAAAAATCCTCTCATAGCCGGTGCATCATATATCACCGGCTCAATTGAGAGGATAAAAAAACTTGAAGATAACGGCATAGGTGCGGTTGTTATGCACTCATTATTTGAAGAGCAGATAAATCATGAAGCAAAAGAGCTTGATCACTTTTTGTTTCAAGGAAGCGAAAGCTATGCCGAGGCAACTGAATATTTTGCTGATTTGGATAATTTTGACAATATCGAAAGTGATGATTATCTAAAAGAGATAAGTGATATAAAAAAGAGTGTAGATATTCCGGTTATCGCCAGTCTAAATGGAGTAAGCAGTGGCGGTTGGATGAAATTTGCCAGCAAACTTGAAGAAGCAGGTGCTGATGCATTGGAGCTAAATATCATATATATCCCGACTGACCCTTCACTTGACGGAAGAGAAGTAGAGCAAATATATCTTGATGATGTAAAAACTGTCAGAGAAAATGTTAAAATACCGATAGCTCTTAAAATGAGTCCGTTTTTTTCGGCACCGGCAAATATGGCACAAAAATTTGTAGAAGCAGGAGTAAACGGTCTTGTTCTTTTTGACAGACAGGCAAGTGTTGATGTGGATATAGAAAACCTGGAAACAAAAAGAGAGATAAGACTGACTGATTCATCATCTTTAAGCGAAGCATTGAGATGGACAGGTATAATGTTTGACAGGATTGATACCTATCTTTGTACTTCAGGTGGAGTGCACACATATAAAGATGTTTTAAAGTCAATTATGAGTGGTGCCGATGCGGTACAAATGGTATCAGCTATCATAAAAAACGGAGAAGATTATATTTCAAAACTACTTGAGGATTTGACACTTTGGATGAGAGAAGAGGAGTATGAATCTATCAGGCAAATGAGAGGAAGCCTCTCTTTTAAAAACAGTCCAAATCCTGCTGCTTATGAAAGAGCAAATTATATGAGGGCTTTACAGGAGTTTAGAAGTTGATTTGAGATTGGTAAGAGTGTTACCGATAGAGGCAACACTCTTACTCAAAAAATAAAACTTTGGGAGCCCATTTTCTTGAAAGAAGATTTAAAGGTTTTCCTATGTAGTATCCTTGTGCCATATCAATTCCGCTATTTTTTAAAATTGTCAAAATTTCTTTGTTTTCTACAAATTCGGCTATAGTTTTTATCTTCAATGTTTTGCATATCTGCACTATATCGTGAATAACAGGGGGAATATCTTTTGCCGAAGATATTTTGGATATGATAGATCCATCTATCTTTATATAATCCGGCTTCATATTGATGATATAATCAAGTCCGGCATTGCCGTTTCCAAAGCTGTCAACCGCAATCTTTACACCGTATGACTTGAGTGCTTTTATTCTTGTGCTTAAAAGTTCAAAGTTGTCAATATATCTGTTTTCATATATCTCAACAGTCAATTTGTCAGCATTTTCTTTGTTGAGTTTTATTATGTGCTCTACCAACTCGAAAAGAGTATCATTTAAAAAGTCATCTATATTTAGGTTGATACTTACTTTGACATTGTGTTTTTTAATCATTTCAAAAGATTGCAAAAGTATGTTTTTGGTCAATTCTGCATATGAAGACGTTTGTTGAATAATGGGCAAAAACTGTGCAGGCAGATACATACTGCCTTTTTCATCAATAATCCTGGCCAATGCTTCATACTCTATAATCCGTCCTGTTTTTATATCTAGTATCGGTTGAAAAAAGGCTTTCAGTCTGCCTTCTTT